>CAMWVP010000004.1 GCA_947177735.1 uncultured Clostridia bacterium | reverse complement strand
CTTATTTTTTTTTATTTTATGCCGAGACCCGAGAGATACACTATACTCTCTTTGTGGTGAGTCAGAGTTGTTTAAGAGACAGCCTTAGGATCAGTCTCAATTAACATAACGAAATTTATACCGCAAGTAAAAATATCACGGAGGTATACAAAATGTTAAAGCCTTTTTCCAATAAGGTCTCGGGACTTGCCCCGTCGGCTATCCGCGAGATTTTAAAGTTTACCGCCGATCCCGAGGTCATCAGCTTCGCCGCGGGAAATCCCGCTCCCGAAGCGTTCCCCGTGGATACCATCGGCAAGCTCTCCGCGGAGATTTTTGCCGAGGAGCCGATAAACGCCTTGCAATACTCGGTGACCGAGGGCTATATGCCGCTCCGCAAGTGGCTTGAAGCCGATCTGCGCGGCAAGGGAATGTTCGCCGATAACGATATGGTCATCGTCACCGCGGGCGCTCAGCAGGCGATCGAGACCACCGCGAAGATACTCTGCAACGAGGGCGACGTCATTCTCTGCGAGGACCCGAGCTTTATCGGTTCGCTGAACGCATTCAGGAGCTACGGCGTAAAGCTCGTCGGAGTGCCCGCCGACAAGGACGGCATACTCCCCGAAAAGCTTGAGGAGGCGCTCAAAGCCTATCCGAACGCGAAATTTCTGTATACGATACCGAACTTCCAGAACCCCACCGGAAACACGACCTCTCTTGAGCGCCGCAATGCCGTGCTGGAGCTGGCGGTGCGGCACGGACTGTACATACTCGAGGACAACCCATACGGCGACCTGCGTTTTGCGGGAACGCCCGTGCCGAGCTACAAATCGCTTGACAAGACGGGCAACGTACTGTACGCGGGAACGTTCTCCAAGGTGCTCGCGCCGGGACTTCGCGTCGGGTATCTCTGCGGAGCCGCCGAGCTTGTTCAGAAAGCCGTCGTCGGTCTGCAAACCAGTACCGTCCACACAAACATATGGGCGCAGATGTTGGCTCACCGCTTCGTTACAACGGTCGATTTCAACGAGCATTTAAAGCGGCTGCAAGGCATCTACCGCGCCAAGTACAAGCGTATGGCGGACGCGCTGAAAGCGGAAATGCCCGACTGTGTGACTTACTCCGAGCCCGAGGGCGGTCTGTTCATCTGGGCGGATATCCCCGAGCAATACGATATGAACGCGTTCTGCACGGCGGCAGTCCACCAAAAGGTCGCGGTAGTGCCGGGCAACGCGTTCCTTGCCGACGAAAACGGCGTTTCGCATTCGTTCAGACTGAACTTCTCCACGCCTACCGACGAGCAGATCGACAGGGGAGTGGAGATACTCGGAAAGTGCGCCAAGGAGTTTTTTAAATAAGGAGCCGTTATGGACAAGGAAACGCTCAAACTCCTGAAAGCGGAGCTGAAAGATGATATGAAGCAGCGCGGCTTTAAGACCGAGGGTCAATGGTATATGCGCCTTGTCAATTCTCGGGTTTACCAGACGGTTTATATTCAAGGTTCGAAATATGGTGACGAGTTCTGCGTAAATATCGGCTTAATGCCCTTGTGTACAGGAAATACAGACGCTAAAACCCCCAATTTTCAAATGCGATTGGGTACGCTTGCCTACGGCAGCGACCAATGGTGGAGTTATTCGCCCGCTTCCGCAAAAGACGCTGCAGCTCTTACGCGTAAAGTTGCTTTCCCGATTTTTGACGGGTGTTTGTCATACCGCGGACTGTTCGAGTTTGCAAAGCCTATTATAGACGGTTCGGGAAACGACAATCTCGCGGCAGAGATATTTCGCCTTTTCAAAAGCGATGAATGGGTAAAAATGCTTTTGAGCTTAAACGAGCCCGAATGCTGCAAGCTTGTGCTTCGCAACAGTATCAAAAAGTGGGAACAGCACATCGAAACCGAGCAATACACGGACGTTTTTATCAAGCGTAAAGAGCTTGATAAATCGCTACTTGTGCTTGTCGAAAGCGGCGATCTGTCCGAGATTCAAGAGGAGATCCGGCGGAACGAAGCGGTTTCACTTGCCGCCCTAACAAAGTATATCGTTAAAGCATAAGAAAGGAAATATTATGGAAGAACAGAAGAAAAAGAAAATTTTAAGTCTCATCCAGCCCACCAACACGCCGACTATCGGCAACTATTTCGGCGCGATGTGCAACTGGGTAAAAATGCAGGAGGAGTTCGACTGCGCCTACGGGATCGCCGACCTGCACTCACTCACCGTGCGGCAGGACCCCGTAAAGCTCCGCGCGCAGATCAAGGAGAGCTACGCGCTGCTGATAGCGTGCGGGCTCGATCCCGAGCGCTCCGTGTTGTTTGTGCAGGGGCATAATCCGTGCCACTCCGAGCTCGCGTGGATACTCAACTGCTACACCCAGTTCGGCGAGCTGTCCAGAATGACGCAGTTCAAGGATAAGTCCTCCAAGCACCCCGACAATATCAATGCGGGTCTGTTCACCTATCCCGTGCTTATGGCGGCGGATATTCTGCTGTATCAGGCGGATCTGGTGCCCGTGGGACAGGATCAGCTTCAGCATCTGGAGCTTGCGCGAAACATCTGTCAGCGCTTTAACGGCATTTACGGCGACGTGTTCACAATGCCCGAGGGCTACACCACCAAGACTACGGCAAAGGTAATGTCGCTCCAGGAGCCGACAAAGAAGATGTCCAAGTCGGACGAGAACGCCAACGCGTCTGTATCGGTGCTTGATGATCGCGACACGATAATCCGCAAGTTCAAGCGCGCCGTCACCGACAGCGAGACCGAAGTCTGCGCGCGCGAGGGCAAGGACGGCATCATCAACCTGATGTCCATTTACAGCGGCGCTACGGGGAAGAGCTTCGACGAGATCGAGGCGGAGTTCAAGGGCAAGGGCTACGGCGACTTCAAGCTCGCGGTAGGCGAGGCGGTCGCGGACAGGCTCGCTCCGATGCAGGAGGAATACAAGCGCATATCCGCCGACAAGACCTATATTGAGAACTGCATGAAGCAGGGCGCGGAAAAGGCGTACAAGATCTCCCGCAGGACGCTGCAAAAGGTTCAGAAAAAGGTCGGATTTATCGTATTCTGACGTTGTGCAGAACGACGAAAAAGCAAAGCCGGCAAACGATTATATTGTACGACTGCACAAAAATTCAGGGAAAATAAAAATATTACTTGCATTTTCGCGCAATTTCTGGTACAATATTATTTGTTACTGATAAAATATTGATCGGAAGGACGGTGTATATAATGGCTAAATGTGAGATCTGCGGCAAGAGTGTTTCTTTCGGCATCAAGGTTTCCCACTCGCACAGACGCAGCAACAGAACATTTAAACCGAATGTTAAGAAAGTAAAGGCTGTCGTAAACGGTACTCCCTGCAGAGTAAACGTTTGCTCGCGCTGCCTTCGCTCCAAGCTCGTTCAGAGAGCAGGCTGATGATTCGGAAAACTCAAGGGCGCTTAACAGCGCCCTTTATTTTTTATAAAACCAACGGCGGCTCTATTCAAGCCGCCGTATGCTGTTTAGTAAGTCCACTGTTCGAGTTCCTTGCGGTTTTCCTCGTCGATCTGTGTCCAGTAATCCTGTATCTTCTGCGTCTCCTTGACATGATCGCCGGAGCATGCTTCTGGTATGTTGCTCTTGCGGTAGTAGCCGACGTCGGTGGTCGTACAGGAAGGGGAGGCGAGAAGCCCCGTCACGGTACAGAATCTGCGCTCGAGAACCGTTGTGTCTGCCGTGAACTTGTTCACCGCGGAGGTGTCCTCGATCTCGGACATCAGATCGTACCATATCTCGGCGCCGTATCTGTGGCTGCCGTCGCCGTTGAATACCTCGTGGTTGTTCTTGTCGTAACCCATCCAGACAACTCCGACATAGTTAGGCGTACAGCCCACGAACAACAGGTTAAGGTCGTCGTTCGAGGTTCCTGTCTTTCCTATGACCTCGACATTCTGGAGGTTGGCATGACGTCCGGAGCCGGTGGTCGTCGTAATAACGGTTCTCAGCATTCTGTTAGTCACCCATGCCGCGTCGCTGTCGATCGCCTGCGTGCCGTAGAAGTCCTGCGAGAGGATAACGTTGTTCTTGCTGTCGATAACGCGCCTGTACATCTTGGGCTCATAGTATACGCCGCCGTTGCCGAATACCTGATACGCCGCCGCCAGTTCAACGAGCCGTATTCCGTCGGTGAGCGCGCCGAGCGTTATCGGCGAGTAGTCGATATCCGATTCCACAAGCGTGGTTATTCCCAGATTTTGGGTGAGCTGATTGTAGCAGACCTGTGGAGTGAGCATCTGCGCAACTCTTACGGCAATGGTGTTTCGCGACTCGCGGACAGCCTCCCAGATGGGCATAAGCGAACCGTCGTTGCCCGCGAAGTTAAAGTTTGTCGGCCACGCTTTGATCTCTCCGCCGTCGATAATGCTGATACCCTTGTCGGGCAGCATGGTCGAGTAGGTGATAAGGTTGTTCTGCACAGCCGTCGCGTATGCGGAGATCGGCTTCATTGTCGAACCGGGAGCGCGCTTCGCGTCGGTGACGCGGTTGAAGCAGTCGATACCGGGCTTGTCTCCGAGCCCGCCCGCCATCGCAATGACGGTGCCCGAATAATCCATAAGCACGAACGCCGCCTGAAGGAGGTCATCCGGCTGCGCATTCTCATCGTAATACGGAACCACGAGATAGGGGTCGCGGAACTTCTCCTCGACAAAGTCCTGAATCTCCATATCCTCGTTGATGTAAATACGGTAGCCGCCGTTGTATATCTCGCGTTTCGCCGAGTTGTAACCGATGCCTTTAAGCTCCGCGTAGTCCTCGATGACCTGAACGAGCGCCGCGTCGACATACCAGTTCTGGTCGACCTCGTAGCCCTCCCAGCGGTATGCTTTGTATTCGCTGTCAGTCTCGTCATCCTCTTCCTCATCATCGTCCTTGGGCTCCTCCGTTTTGATGGAGCGCGGGTCGATGTAGCCGAAAGCGTCGCCGTTGACGGCATATGCGAATTGTACCTTTTCAACGAGAGCCGATTCGTATTCCTTAGTGTTTATCCAGCCCTGCTGGTACATATTCTGAAGCGCGTATTCCTGCCAGTATTTGCAGTTTTCGAGATCGTAATACGGCGAGCGCAATCCCGGATTTCGTATCATACCCGCCAGTATCGCGGACTCGGCAATGTCAAGATCCTTTGCCTCTTTGCCGAAATAATACTGTGAAGCAGCGCCTACACCGTAGGTTATTCCGTCGAACCATATGCAGTTGAGATAACTCTCCATAATGTCTATTTTGGTGTATTTTTCCTCCAGCGACAACGCTCTGAATATCTCGCGGAGCTTACGCTCCCATGTCTGCTCGTCGTCCTGCGTGAGGTTCTTGATAAGCTGCTGAGTTATCGTGGAGCCGCCCTGACCCTCGCCGGAGAGGTGGAGCACGTCCGCGGCGAGCGCGTAAACGGTTCTTCTCCAGTCGACGCCCTTATGATCGTAGAAGCGCTTGTCCTCCGTTGCGGTAACGGCGTGGATGAGGTGCGGAGAAATATCCTCATAATCGACCCATACGCGTATTTCATCGTCGTGCAGGCGCTTGACCTCGACCTCGTTGCCTTCCGCGTCATAGGCGTAGATCATCGTCGTGTAGCGCATCTCCGCGTCGCGGAGGTTAGCGTCGTAGCCGTTGTCGGCGAAGTTGAGTATATACACGGTGATGACCGTCACCACTATGCACATCATAATGACGAAAATGAGCAGCATAGAGGATATGGTCGTACCTACGACTGTCAGGGCATGTCCGATATTCCGTGCCACTCTGCCCTTTTCGCGCTTTTTTTTCGGCTTCTTGGGTTCATCATCTTTGATTTTAATGTAACGATAGTTACGTCTTTTGTTCATTTTTATTCACCCCTTGAACGATAGACTGTTTATAAACCTCTTTCCCCAATGGCGTATGGGCAACACCGCACAATTATTGTCGAGCGATTACGCCAGCAAATTTTTCGGCAGATTGCCGAAAACGACGCAGTAATACTGACGTATTTCAAGGAGTTTTCGGCAAAAATGACGGAAAATTTGCCAGTAATCGCCGACAAAGCCCGAAGGGCGGTAATTGTGCGGTGTTGCCCTTAATCATTATAGCACATTTTAAATGAAATGTTAAGCCCTTTTTTAAAAATTTTTCGTGAAAGTAGGGTGAAAATAGGGAAATTTGGGTCTTGAAATAATTTACAGAATAGGTTATAATGTATATAATTAGTACTTGGTACAGCCTAAAACTTGGCAATCTTATTCAAGCTTTAGACTTTACCAAGTACTAGGGATTTGTCTTTGCGGTCATGCTGGGTGTGGGCAACGCCGGGTTAATCCAATACAGACCGTAAAAAGCGCGTGGAATATAACAAAAAGTTACCGTCCGATCTGCCGGACGGTAACACAACAACTTATTCCCCGATACCAATGATTTTCTCGATTGCCAGATAAAGATTAGCGAGAAATTCGGAAGCGTCGCCCTTTTCCGCGTCCTCGCGGAACGCAAGCTTTTCGGAGTCGGTATACAATATCTTCCTCTTGATGGAACCGTTTTCGTAAATGCGCACGGCAGTGAACACGCTGTCCGGCTCGGGTATCACAGCATCCGGAGACTGCTTGTTGGCGAGCTTTTCCGACGTGATCAGCAGACGGTTTATCAGCGCTTTGTCCATCATTTTTGCGCGGCAGATGATCCGCCCCTTTTTCATGGGGTGATCCTCAAAACGCTTCGCCTCTTCAAAGCGGTACATATATATCGGCTCGGAAAACCACATCGAATTCTGTATCGCTTTGGCGTAGATGATCTTATAAAAGCCGCGATCAGCTGTCAGCTTTCCGTAGAACGTCTGATGATTATGCGACGGCAGGACATAGATGTCACAGATGACATCCGCGGGGTCGGGATTAAAATTTTTTTCGGCAAGCTCTCTGTTAGCGGTCTTGATATCTCGAAGATAGTCGGAGAGCCAATCGCTCGAGTTTTCTGACAGCCTCAATCTGCGCACCTTCTTTTGGTGAAAATTTGCTAAGGAAACGCTGATTTAATCCGTTTTTCAGCTTACGGGGCACGGTTTTATCGGCTTTTCCCCGCCGGAGGCGGGGAAAAGCCGTTTAATCAGTGGTTCCATAACTACATTGTAGCACAAAATCAACTTGATGTTATAATTTTTTGATATTTTTGTAAAAAGTACACAAAAAAGCACACCGTTTTTTGAAAGGATAAGCTATGAAAAAAATAATCAAAGCTGTTTGGATATTTTTTCCCGCTGTTTTAGCGGCGGCAATGTACTTTCTGCTGCCTTATTTCCCGCAGTTCACGGAGTACGTGTGCTCGCGCGGGCTGTTTAAGCTCGTCACCGTGCCCGTCGGATTTGTCACGGCGCTTCTGCCGATATCGCTTACGGAGCTTGTTATCGTGCTTGCGCTGCCGCTGCTGATATTTCTTATCATACTGCTTATCGTGAAGCTAAAGAAAGGCAAGGGCAAGCGCGGAAAGATACTGCTCGGGGCGGGGCGCGGATTGTGTGCGGCGCTGTCGTTCGCGAGCCTTATGTATATGATATGCCACGGTGCAAATTATTATCGCTGTCCGATCGAACAGATAATGCAGCTGGACACCTCGCAGAAGTCTCCCGAGTTTCTGCTCGCGGTGTGCAGGGAGCTTGCAGCGGGAGCAGCCGAGGCGCGCGCCGAGCTCGAAACGGACGAGAACGGCTGTATGCGGTTTTCCGAGAGCATTTACACCGAGCTCTCGCGCACGAACAGCGGCTACAAGGCGCTCACTGCCGATTATCCGTTCCTGTGGACGCCGATATGGCGGCAGAAGCCCGTAATGCTGTCCGAGCCGTGGTCTTACACGCACATTACGGGAATGTACGACCCGTTCCTTGCGGAGTGCAACGTGAACACGGCGCAGCCCGACTTCTCTATCCCCTACACCGCCGCACACGAAAGCGCGCACTCGCGCGGCATAGCCTTTGAGAACGAGTGCAATTTCCTCGCGTTTCTGTCCTGCATAAACAGCGAATACCCCGAGTTCCGCTACTCGGGATATATGGAGGCGTTCAAGTACTGCTCCAACGCGCTTTTCGCCTACGACGACGATATGTGGCGCGAGGCTCACGCGCTGCTGACCGACGGAATGCTCGCCGATTTCAATGCCGAAAACGAGTACATAAGCTCCCACATCTTCACGATAAAAATCGGAAGCAGCGGCGGCAGCGTTACGGTCTCCGAGGTCTCGAATGCGGTCAACGATACCTTCATCAAGGTGCAGGGCGTTCCCGAGGGCACGTTCAGCTATGGACGCGTCACCGAGCTCATTCTGGCGTATTATGCGGATAAGCTATGATGACGGCGGCGCGCTGCCGTTCCACGCACTCCGCGATAATCGCTGCCACGCGCGTTATCTCGCTTTCGGTATTGCTCTCCGAGAGGGTGAGTCTTATAGTACCGTCAAGCCACTCTCCGCTTATTCCCAGCGCTTCCAATACGTGGGAGCGCTTTTGCTTTCCCGACGAGCAAGCCGACGCCGTAGAACAGCACACACCCATAAGGTCAAGGCTCATCACCAGCGCCTCGCCGTCGATGTCACGGAAAGAAACGTTGACATTGCCGCAAAGGCGCTCGGTTCTGCTGCCGTTTATGCGCGAAAAGGGTATCTTCTCCAGCTCCGTCATCAATATGTCACGCAGCCGTGACACTTTGCGGACACGTTCGGGGATATCGCGGCTGATCTCCGTCATCGCCGCGCCGAGAGCCGCTATCGCCGCGACGTTCTCGGTTCCCGAGCGTATTCCGCGCTCCTGACCGCCGCCGAGGAGCATTGCCGAAAGCGGCGTTCCCCTTCGTGCATACAGCAGCCCTGCGCCTTTTATGCCACCGATCTTATGCGCCGACAGCGATAACATATCGACGGGTAAGTCGCTCATATCCAATTCCGTACTGCCGACAGCCTGTACGGCGTCCGTGTGGAACAGTACGCCTTTTTCGCGGCATATCGCGCCGATCTCGGCTATCGGCTGGAGCGTGCCTATCTCGTTGTTAGCCGTCATTACGGAGACCAGCGCGGTGTCCTCGTCGATCAGACGTTCAATATCGCGCGGCGATACGATCCCCTCGGAGCTTACGGAGCAAACGCTGTGCCGAGCCGCTTTGCAGGCGTTCAGAACGGCAGGGTGCTCTATTGCGGTAGTCACGACCTTGCCGCCGCCCATCGCACGGAGCGCGGAGAATATCGCAAGGTTGTCGCTCTCGGTGCCGCCGCTCGTGAAGAAAATCTCCTCCGGGAGCGCTCCCAGAGCCGCAGCGCACTGCTCGCGTGCGGTCATTATCGCCAGCGCAGCCGCCTGCCCCAATGAATGAGCCGAGGACGGGTTCGCGAAATTGTCCGTCAGAAACGGCATAGCCGCCGCAAGCGCCTTAGGGTGCACGGGCGCGCTCGCCGCGTTGTCAAGGTAGATCATTCTTCAAGTGCCTTTCTCAGATCACGCAGATATGCCGTCTGCCGACGTTTCAGAAACGCCTTGACAAACGGCTTCATCAGTGCTTTTTTCGGGGTCACATCCTCGGTGAACTCGATTATCGTTCTGCCGTTCGCGGAGGTGAATTTTCCCGTCCAATGCCCCGTCATATTTTCGTTTTCGATGTCCAATTCATACAACGAACAGGGCTCGAACGCGGTTACCGTAAAGCGCGTCTCAAAGCCGCTCCTGTCGATCTCGGCGAAATGCTTATCGTCTGTCGGGACTATTTCGCGCAGATCGCTCCTCCACGTGCCGTCTGCCGATGTGACCACCGCCCACACGTCCGCAATGTCTGCGGACAGCTCCGCGCGTATGCTTGAAATTGCCATATCATCACTCCAGAATTATCGTGAACGGACCGTCGTTGACGAGCTCCACGCGCATCTCCGCGCCGAATATCCCGCGCTCGACAACGGGTATCTCCCGTGCGCAGAGACCGCAAAACAGCTCATACAGTCTCTCCGCCTCCACGGGCTCCTTCGCCATAAGGAAGTTCGGACGGTTTCCCTTGCGGCAGTCGGCATAGAGGGTGAACTGCGAGATTATCAGCAGCTCACCGTTCACGTCCTTGAGCGAGAGGTTGGTCTTGCCGTTCTCGTCCTCGAATATCCGCAGTCCTATCAGCTTTTTCGCCAGCCGCTCACAATCGGCTTCGGTGTCCTCGGCGCCTACGCCGAGCAGCACCAGAAAGCCCTTTCCGATCGCGCCGACGACCATTCCGTCAACGGACACGCTCGCGCGCTCCGCTCTTTGTATTACTATCCTCATATCCTCACCCGAATACTAATTCCCGACTGCGGGAAGTTATGGAAAAATTGATTTAATCGCGGTTTACCCCGCCGGAGGCGGGGTAAACCGCATAAAATAAGGCTTTAAATTTTATAAAAACGATTTTATCGGCAGTTTCGTTATCTGTGATGTCCGTGGCTGGAGCTGTGGTGCCCTCCGCCGCCGTGACCTCCGCTGTGCGAGCTGCTTGTGGAGACGCTGGTGGTATATTCACGCATAAATCGATCCACCTGACGGGTTATGCGCGTGCGGCTGCGGTCAATGTAGTTTGTCGCGCTGATGGGTTTTACCTTTTTGTAACCCTTGACCGTCGAGGTGACAATGATAACCGTGACCACCGCCGCTATCACTGCGCCGAGCAGTATCTGCCCCGTGTGGTACTGGATAAGCACCCACAGCCGGGTTGCGAACGAATCCGAGCCGAGCTTTTTCACGTCCGAGACGAATACCCTGCAGGCGCCGTAGTAGTCGAACAGGTGATAAATATCCTCCTCGCTGTAGTCCTTATAGGCGTTGCGTTCCAGCACGGCGTAGATGTTGTCGAACATCTGCTTGTCGTACCGCCTGAGCCTGTCGTCCGCTTTTCTGTGGCGCGAGATAACGTCGGTATATCTCGAATATTCCGGGCGGTCGTAGGAGTTGAACAGCATAAGCACGACCCAATCGCTGTCGCCGAACGCCGAGAAACCGAATTCGTTCGTAAAGCTCTCGTCGTTCCTGCCGTTAAGATCGCCGGTTATAACTATGCCGATATTCAGTCCCGTCTCTTCGGCTGCCGCCTGCATAAGCGTCCTCAGCTCATTTTCCTGATGGTCGGTCAGTCTGTTGTCGAAGTCGCCTATAGCTATGCTTTTCGTAGCTTTTGCGGCATAGGCGCGCGTATCGAAAACGAGCAGCGCCGCCATCAACGTCAGCAGCGCCAATATAAAAGCCGACGCTTTTCTTGTCTTAATCAAGGCACATACCTCCCAAAAACGACGCTATTATCCAGAGAACAAGGAATATCCCCGCGCCAAACAGGAATGCTTTGAACTTGCTGACGGGGAGCTCTCCGAACATCTTTTCGGTCTGCCCGTTCATTGCGAACGAGTAGTCCTTGCCCTTGTAATTGTAATTCAGAAACCACACGGGCAGCAGCGCGTAAACATACTGCTGCTGACGATAGACGAAGTTAGTCTGCACGTTCTCGAGAGTTGTGTAGACGGTCGCCATTCTGCGTATCTCCTCCTGCGCGGCCTCCAGAACACGCTGGTCAATGCGCACCGCAGCCTCCTCTTTGGAAATATCGTACTTCTCCGCTGCGCAGCCCGACAGATATGACATCGAAAACGGCTTGAGACCGCTGTACGTAAACGGCTCGATGCTCTCCATAAGACTGTCGTCAATGCGCTTGGATCCGTCGCACGGAACACGTATGAACGAGAGCTCCGCGTCGCGCTCGACGTGGTATACCTTGGTGTGCGTGTAGCGGCGGCTTGCCGTCGACCATGTGCGGATAGTCTTGCCCGTCGCCGTGAGGTGCGCGTCCGCGAGACCGCTCTTCAGCCAATACGGCACATACAGCGCCGAGATATTGCTTATCTGCGCTTCGGACTTGAACCCTCTCGGCAGCAGGAACTTGCCCTTTATGTACTCCTTGAACTTCTCCTCGGCGCGCTCGCGCGTGCTCGAGAACGGGATTATCATATTCGGCTTGAACTCGCCCGAAAGCCGCCCCGAAAGTATTACGGGCGTATGGCAGAAGTGGCAGCGCGTCGACGATGTGAGGCTGTCGCAGATAACGCCAGCGCCGCAGTTCGGGCAGCTGTACAGGGCGCTTTGTCCCGTGAATTCTTCCATCTGCTCCTGCGTTTCGTCAAGCTCGGGCTCGACTGCCGTATCGAGGTTTACTTCCTCCTCGTTGTGCTTGAAGATGTTGCGTATCTCGCGGTCAGAGAACCTGCTGTCGCAGTAGAAGCACTTGAACCCTCCGCTCACGTTGTCATACTCCAATGCCGCGTTACAGTTCGGGCACTGGTACGTAATTGTCTGTACACTTTCCATATTTTCTCCTTATATGTACCGGGAGCCGCCGATCAAAACACGATCACCGCGCTCAAACAAGCGAACTCACGCGTCAGATCGCGTTACGCTTCGCCTTGATCGGCGTGTCCTTAACTAACTTTAATATTACCCATGACCTCGCCTATGCTCTCGCTTATGACCAGCTCCGCGTTCTTGTCGGCGTTGGTAGGCGATTTGTTTATCACTACGAGGTGCTTCCCGGTGAAGTAATTCACGAATCCCGCCGCGGGGTAGACGACAAGCGACGTGCCGCCGATTATCAGCGTATCGGCGTTCATTATCTCGTTGACTGCGCGGTTGATATCGTCGCTGTTAAGGCTCTCCTCGTACAGCACCACGTCGGGCTTTATCCGTCCTCCGCATTTTTCGCAGTACGGAGTTCCGTCATAATTTATTATGTAATCGAGCGGGTAAGGCTCGGCACATTCAAAGCAATAGTTCCGGTGAATACTGCCGTGAAGCTCGATAACATTTTTACTCCCCGCTGCCTGATGAAGCCCGTCGATGTTCTGCGTTATCACCGCCGAGAGTTTTCCCGCGCGTTCAAGCTCGGCAAGCTTCAGGTGCGCGGCGTTCGGCTTTGCGTCGGCAAATATCATCTTGTCGCGGTAGAACCTGAAAAACTCCTCGTAATTGCGTTCGTAGAAGCTCCTGCTGATTATCGTCTCGGGAGGGTATTTGTACTTTTGATTGTACAACCCGTCCACGCTGCGGAAATCGGGTATGCCGCTCTCGGTGGACACTCCTGCGCCGCCGAAAAACACTATCCGCTTGCTGTCGTCGATTATTTCCTGCAAGGTCATTATATCAGCTCCTTAACCGAATTTTACTGCAATATTTTTCCGTCCGATATCCGCACGAGCCGTTGAGCCTTGCGTGCGGTGTCCTCGTTATGGGTTATCATCACGACCGTTTTTCCGCTGCGGCTGAGACCGGAGAGGATATCAAGAACCTCCGCGCCGGATCTGCTGTCGAGGTTGCCGCAGGGCTCGTCGGCGAGGATAATGGCGGGATTCGCCGCTATCGCTCTGGCTATGGCTACGCGCTGCTGCTGACCGCCCGAAAGCTCGGTCGGACGATGCAGCGCCCTGTCGGAGAGCCTGACGCTCTCAAGCGCGCGCATTGCCGTTTCACTGCGCTGTCTCTTCGGAACCTTCCTGTACAAAAGCGGCAGCTCGACATTTTCCAGCGCCGTCAGTCCCGGGATCAAGTTGAAGCTCTGGAAGATAAATCCGATCTTATTGCTGCGGATATCGGAGAGCGTGTTGTCGGAGAGCGCCGAAACGTCCTTGCCGTCGAGCGTGTAGCTCCCCGAGGTCGGCGCGTCAAGGCAGCCGAGAATATTCATCAGCGTGGACTTTCCCGAGCCCGACGTTCCGACTACCGTCACGTATTCGCCGTCGTCGATATCGAGCGAAACGCCGTCCAGCGCTCTTACGGTGGTGCCGCCGACGGTGTAGTATTTTTGCAGGTCGCGAGTGTGTATCATAGGTGTTCCTCCCAAAACAGAAAATTATGAGAACAAGTTCTTACTATTTTGAGCGGAAATATCGCCGATTATTCGCCCAGACCGTCAATCATATCGGCTATGTAGGCGTAATCGGGAAACTCGTCAATCAGGCGCTTGCGGCACCGCCACAGGAACTCCCCGCGGAGCTCGGGGTGGTCGCGCATCGCCTGCTTCGCGCCCCAGAGATGTGTGAAGTCGCCCTGCGGACGGAACAGCGTGTCCTTATCGAGCAGCGTTTCAACGGGCGTTTCCGTGTAGTCGGCGCACATCGCTGCTAGGCGCTGCTCGGCGAACACCATATATTTCAGATAGTCGTCACAGTGCGCCGCCGACTTCATAAACGCGATAGCCTGCCCGGTGTAGAACTCCTTGAAGTCGTTGTCGGGCACGTACAGGAACGCGGTGTTGAGCGGCAGTACTTCCTCGCTGAAATCGGGGATTGTGTGGCTGCCAGCGTTGAAATGATCAAGCGGCGGATATATGCCGTCCGATATTTCCTCGCGGTGCGCGGCAATGAGTGCGCTGCCGAATCCCAGCTTCTTCCAGGCGATAAAGTCCATATCGAGCATCACGACGGGAGCCTCGACCGCGCGTAGCGCGAGCAGCTTGCCGCCCGCCCAGAACATCAAGGGATCTATCCCCTCAAGGTCGTCCGCGACGCAGACATTGACTCCATTCCAGATATCGGTAAGACCTATACTGTCATAGTATTCGGCAAAGCGGCTGTCGCAGCAGAGAGTTATATCCCCGTTGAAGCGCCGCCAGCAGAGCGCCGAGAGCGCCGTGCAGTAGAGATCGAAATCCTCAACGCGGAGAACTTTTCTACCCTTGGCAAACGCGGGCGCCGAGGACGCGATATGTATGGCGTTCATTTTAATAGCTTCCCGACAATATCTTGCGGGCGATAATGAAGCCCAGACCGCCCAGACCGATGAGCGTTAAGACAATTGACACTATCAGACCGGTCGTGCTGTTGCTGCCGTCGTTGCCGACGTGCACCTCATACGCGACGATATTTGACTCGTCGCCGCCGATCTCCTGAAAGTATTCCCTGAACAGCTTGAGATTGTCGCCACTCAGCTTTGTGACCTTGCCCTCGATATGTATCGACGTCCAATCATCAAGCACAACGTCGTTGATCAGGTAATTATTGGTCTCGGAAACTATTTTGTCGGCGGTTTTCTTCAACTCACCGTCGCGTATGCTGAGGGAGATGAACTTCGGCGAGGAGCTCTCAAACGACGACGGCAGCGGCATAGAGTAGCTGTGCGACGTCACCTTGGTGTTGTACGTAATCCCGAAGAACGTGTCCGTCTCCCGCATATAAGCGTATTCGTCCCATATTTCGATTATGTCTCCCTCGACGAACCGTCCGTTGTAGAAGTCGGCGGCGGTCATTGTCTCGAGATTTCCGCGCGGCTTTGAGAGCTCGATCTTATCCCTGATGCTGCCCACAAGCATTATAATGCCCAATACCGCGAAAGCAATGAACATGATCAGTAACCTTGTTTTCAAATATTTCATAATTTTCTCCTAAAGTTTTTTATCATAAGCGCCCGGCAGCGCCCTGCGCATTGTGACCGAATCCGAGTTTTTTCGCGGAATTACCGTAAAAATACCGAACGAGCGGCACTCCCGTTTCGAGACCGAAAGGGAACTGCCGCTTTGAGCCGTTGATGTCTAAGGAACCGCTGATTAAATCACGCCTTACGGCTTGGCACGCATCTCGCTTGCATATTTTCCGTCATCTTGCCCAAAGTTCGCTTGCAAGGCGTCAGCCTTGCGGCGCTCACTTTGTACAATCTGCCGAAAAATCTGACTGCGCGATATGCGCACCAGATTTAATCAGCGGTTCCATAATTTTTTCGTAGCAGCCGTCAGATATTGTGGATGCCGTACCCGAAACGGTCGAGCGGACACATCATCAGCGTTTCGAGCATTATTCTGTCATATTCGTCAAGACAGTCCAAGTCAATTGCCTCGGGCAGCGGAAAGCTTCCGATATTGCCCCAAAAGCTGCCGAACGTGAACGATCCGAACGAGCCGTATCCTATCACATTAAAAAAGCGGGAGCGCTTAAACGCGCCAAAGCTCGTAAACCCGAACGAAGTGAACGAGCCGCTGCGGTACATTCGGAACAGCCACTCCCACTCCCATTCGTGCATACCGCTGCCGAAGACGTAGCTACCGAGACGGAATGATGTCAGCAGCTCCTTCCAAGAGCGTGTAAAGCTGCCGTAGGAGCTTAATGCAGACCAAATAAACGAACCGGGCAGGGAGGAGGACATACTTCCCGAAGCGGGTGACACACTGCCATCGCCGAAACGCTTGCCGTCCGAGGGAGAGCCGCCGAATATCCTCGCGAGCTTTTCGTTCAGCTTGGGGTCGTCACTGCGCAGCTTTGCCAGCTTTTTCGCGTAGTGTTCACCGCCGTGCTCGTTCAGCCACTCGACGAGGCTGCCAGCGAGAAAATAGCCGCGCAGAGCTGCGATATCGGGAGCTTCTGCGATCTCATCGGCTGAATAAACCTTTCGCCTGTTCAGCCACAAAGCACATTCCATAGCCGCGCCTCCCCTCTTTAACGTCATTGTTTTTATCGTTAATGGTTTATCAAAGTTTGATCTTATCTTATGAACAGTTTAATACATAATAATTATAACATAAAAAAACGAAGTTTTCAACATATTTTATTAAAAAAATATAGTTTTTGCGTATTTTGTGAAAGGGGTATCGCCCGGGTCAAACCGTCTCACAGAAAAAAGAGGTGTCAAGCGTTGTCGCTTAACACCTCAATCGTCTGAATATTAACCTGCCGTTATTCTTCCTCGTCGGAAGCTTCGCTCTCCATAAGCGCCTTGATGGACAGGCTTACGCGGTTCTTCTCCTCGTCGATCTCAATGATCTTGACCTCTACTTCCTGACCTACCGCGAGCACGGACGCTATGTTCGCAACTCTCTCGGTGGATATCTGCGAGATGTGGATAAGACCGTCAACACCGGGAATGATCTGCGCGAACGCGCCGAACTCGGTGATGGAAACGACAGTCGCCTTGATAACGTCGCCCTTCTGATACTCGGAAACAAACTTTGTCCAAGGATTGTCGTTGGGATCCTTAGCGGAGAGGGAAACTCTCTTCTTTTCGGGATCGAAGCTCTTTACAACGACGCTGATCTTGTCGCCGACTTTAACGATATCCTTCGGGTGACCGACTCTGTTCCATGTCAGATCTGCGGTGTGAACCAAGCCGTCAACCGGACCGATATCAACGAATACGCCATAGCTCTCGATAGAGCGAACCTCGCCCTCGAACTTCTGACCTACCTCAATGCTCTCCCAGAACTTCGCTCTCTCGGCATCGCGGACTTCCTTGTTAGCCTGACGAATAGAGCCTACGACTCTGCCGCCGCGCTCGTTGGTGACCTCGATGATCTTGAACTTGACGGGCTTCTTGAGCAGGTCGTCAAGCTTGCCGCCGCGCGGAACGCCTGTGTGAGAGGCGGGGATAAATACGCGTGTGTTCTCGTAGATCACGATAACGCCGCCCTTTACGACCTGAGCGACTGTGCCCTCGATCGTCTCCGCGGAGTCCTTTACCTCCTGGAGCTTCTCAAGACCGAGCTGAGCGTCAACACGCTTCTTTGAAAGCGCCGCCGTACCGACGGAATCATCGACCTTTACGACAACAGCGTCGATAACGTCGCCGGGCTTAACGATGTCCGAAACCTCGGCATTCGGGTCGTTGGTGAGCTCCTCGCGGACTATGTAGCCTGTCTGCTTTGCTCCGACCTCAACGACAGCTTCCTTTTTGGATACGCTGACAACCGTAGCCTTAACTCTTTTGCCGGTATATAATCTGTTAAAAGACTGATCCTGCTCGAGCAGCGAAGCAAAGTCCTCCTCATTTTCATTATTGATTTTGGTGATTTCTTCGTTCATTCTATCATGAACCTCCTTAATGGTATAAGCGGGAGTCGAGGCTCCTGCCGTTATTCCGATAATACTATCGGAGCGCAGGCTCTTCAAAACCTGCAAAGGCAGCTCTTCGGCGGACGTCACGAACACCGTTTCGCAGTATTCGCCGCAGATATCCGCGAGCTTCCTTGTATTTGAACTGCTTCTGCCTCCGACGACGATCATCAGCGCAGCCCGTTTTGCAAGCTCCCGCGCGCATTCTTGGCGCTGAGCGGTAGCGTCGCAAACTGTGTCGTATATCCTAACGCAGCCGTATTTCTCCCCGACTTTGCGGGAGATATCCAAAAACTTGCTGCGGTCGAAGGTAGTCTGAGCGACCAAAACGGTCTCACCGTCCGCGGCTATACTGCCGTCTGCGAACAGCTTCTCTATCTCATCAATATCTCTGCACGCGTATGCTGTGCAGCCAGCGCTGCCGATTATCCCGATGACCTCGGGGTGATTCTTATCCCCCAGCACAATCGCTTTCGCGCTTTCGGGCAGCCCGGCAACTATTTTATGTATCTTTTTAACAAATGTGCAGGTAGCGTCGATAACGGTCGGAACGCGTCTGCGCGCCTCCTCACCGACTGCTCTCGGCACTCCGTGAGAGCGTATTATCAGCGGTTTTCCGTCCGCCTCTTCAATGCTTTGCACTGCGCGGACGCCTTTTTTTTCAAGCTCCGCGACCGCGCGCTCATTGTGAATGAGCTCACCGAGCGTACAGACCTCGCCGTACTTTTCGGCGGCTTCCTCCGCCAGCGCTATCGCGCGTTTTACTCCGGGGCAGAAGCCCGACTTTTCGGCGATCTCAATATACATCTGGAGCGTTCTCCTTGAGCTTGACGATATTGCCCATTATCTTCTCGCTGACCGTGCGAATGGCTTTCTTATCGGTATAATCTACGTCAAAGTTATCCGCGGGTATCGGTTCTCCGATCGACACCAGAACGTTTTGCCGCAGCTTCTTGCGCCCGTACTTGACGAACACCGGAACTACGGGCACCTTAGCCCTCGCCGCTATCAGAGAAACGCCGCTTTTCGGCTTTCCGAGCTCGCCGTTCTTTGAACGCGTGCCCTCGGGGAATATCACGAAGATGCGCCCGTCGTCAAGGCTCTTGAGCGCGTTGTCTATAGCACTCGTGTCCTTTGAGCCGCGCTTCACGGGGAACGCGCCCAGCTTCTTGATAAGCCACGTGAAAATGGGGTTCAGATGAAAAAGCTCATCTTTCGCCATAAATGTATATTTTCCCTTAAAAACGATCCCGACCATTGGCGGGTCGTTGTTGGAAACGTGATTGGAAGCTATTATATAGCCGCCCTTTGCTTTCGGGATATTTTCCTTTCCCACAACGGTAATGTGAAACCAGATGTGAAACACGAAGTTTACAAGACCGCGTGCTATCTCGTAGAACATTACAGCCGCTCCTTTATCAGCCCGCACACCAGATCTACAGACTGTTCGAGATCCATTCCCGATGTGTCGGCGAGAACCGCGTCGGCAGCTTGTCTGAGCGGCGCGGCAGCTCTGTGTGAGTCGTTGTAATCGCGTTGATTGAGGTCGCTCAGAACCTCCTCGAACGTTACGTCCTTTCCTTTCGCGACAAGCTCTTCATAGCGCCGTTTCGCACGTATCTCGGGTTCGGCGGTGAGGAATATTTTCACGTCGGCGTTCGGCAGCACGACCGTTCCGATATCGCGCCCGTCCATGATGACGTTGTTCTTCTCGGCGATATCGCGCTCCAGCACCAAAATCGCCGCGCGCACCTCGGGAACCGGAGAGACCACGCTCGCCGCCATGGATATCTCGGGGAGCCTTATCTCGTCCGAAACATCCTCGCCGTTGAGGTAGATTCGCTGAGCGCCCTCCGCGAGACGGATATCCAGCTTTATATCGCTCATTGCCACCGCGATCGACGACGGGTCGTGCATATCGACGCCGTTCCTTTTGCAGTACAGCCCGACCGCGCGGTAAAGCGCGCCGGTATCGCAATATATAAAGTTCATACGCTCGGCGGCGGCTCTCGCAACAGTGCTTTTGCCCGCGCCTACCGGCCCGTCAATGGCAACAGAGATCAGCTTCAAATCGTGTACACTCCGAACAGGTAAAAAATGTAAAATGATAAAAAAGGTACAATTCACCCTTATCAATCACTTCATTATAACATATATCGATCTAAATTTCAAGAGGGTTTTCAACTTTTTTCATTAAATTTTCATGAATTTGCAGCCGATACTCCTGCAAGCCTGCCGGTTGCGAATGCTATCTGTAGATTGAAGCCGCCCGTATACGCGTCGACGTCGATGAGCTCCCCCGCGAAGAAAAGCGCTCTGCAAAGCCGGCTCTCAAGCGTTTTCGGAAATATTTCCTTAACGTTCACGCCGCCGCGCGTAACGATAGCTTCCTCGATCGGGCGAAAATCCCGTATGTTCAGTTTAAGAAATTTCAGCGTATTTACTAAAGTTCTGCGTTCGGATTTATTGATTTCGCTGATTTTTTTGTCGCCGGGAATACCCGTCAATTCGGGAAAAATCTCGGCAAGCTCTTTGGGCAGGAGTTTCCTCAGGCTCTGTCCGAACGTTCCGCCGCTCAGCTTCGCAAAATCGCGCAGGATCCGCGCGTCAAGCTGCTTTTCGGTCAGCGCGGACTTGAGGTCGATCGTCACGGAATAGCGCCCCTCCGCCATCTCGGGAATGTGCGCGGAGGCGCTCAGTATCGTAGCGCCGCCTATCCCGTCCGCGGTGAACGCGGCCTCGCCGAAATCCTCGTAAATGACCTTGCCGCCGTCAAACAGCTTAACTGCCGCGTTTCTGAGTGTCAACCCGGCGGCATTGCGCACCCATGCTTCCTCAGTCACAAGCGCCGACAGCGAGGGACGCGGCGTGACTATCGAGTGTCCCGCCTGCTCCGCGAGACGGTACCCGAAGCCGTCCGAGCCCGTTTTCGGGTAGGACGCGCCGCCCGTCGCGAGTATTATCGACTTGGCTTTGAGTTGGCGATTGCAGGTATTAACTCCGCGGCAGACTCCGTCCTCAATGATCAGCGAGCGCGCATTTTCGCGCACCGTTTCCACGCCCTGCTGCTCAAGCCGCTTTATCAGAGCGTTCACAATATCCGCAGCCTTGTCCGAGACGGGGAACACCCGCTGTCCGCGCTCGGTTTTCAGCGGCACGCCCATGCCCTCGAAAAAAGCCATAGTATCGCTCGGCAGCCACTGCGACAGCGCGCTGTACAAGAATCTGCCGTTATTGGGAATATTCTCCATAAGCGTTGTCAGATCGCAGTTGTTTGTAACGTTGCAGCGCCCCTTGCCCGTGATGGCGAGCTTTTTTCCCATACGGTCGTTCTTTTCGAGCAATAGTACCTTTGCACCGTTTTCCGCAGCGGCAATCGCCGCCATCATTCCCGCCGCGCCGCCGCCGACCACAATTACGTCAAACATAGTATTCAACCTCTTGCCCCGCAATGTCGCATAATTTCTAAGGAAACACCGATAAAAGGCTTATGTGAGATCCCGGGCAGCCGTTTGATCAGTGCAGCCTCTGCCTAAGCCTAAGCCAGTTATCATACGATAATCCATCCACCGAGATAATGACCATTTCTCCCCGGCGCTGCTCCAGCGATCTGCCGTCAAATACGGGTGCGTTTACCAACTCGAGGGCGGACTTAAATTCGCAGCCGTTTTCAACGTCGCAGTATCCTATCCAATACGGCTTTTCATATTGCGGCAGACAGCCGAGATAATGCTCGCACTCGTTTGGATCGTCGGAAAAATAAAAGCAGGTCTCGTCGATATGCAATCCCGATTCCAATTGACGGTAAAAAAAGCTCCACTCTTTATCAGACATCTTTCTTATAGACCCCGCTGCTGTCCCAGAGCTGTTCGAGCTTGCCGAAGGTCTGCTCGACGCGGCAGCGGTTTGCCGCCGAGACCGTGGCTATCAGCGCGTTGATAAGGCTCATGGGCGCTACAAGACTGTCGACGAACGACACCATATCCGAGTAGGCGTACAAGGAGGTGTGAGCGTACTGCACGAGTGGCGAGTTGTCGCTGTCGGTTATGGCGATTATGTGCGCTCCCGACTCGCGCGCGAATCGGCACGCCTCGATAGTGCCCGAGGCATAGCGCGGAAAGCTCATCGCAATGAGCAGGTCGCCCTCGCCGATGTGTATCATCTGACGGTACAGCTCCGCCGTGCCCACCGCGCCTACGAGCGTTACGCTGTCGAATATCAGCCGCAGATAGTAGTGCATAAAGCTCGCGAGCAAGCCCGACGACATAGCGCCCTGAATGTATATCCGCTTTGACGCGCAGATGGTCGAGACAGCGTTGTCAAAGCTCTCCTTGTCGATGGTCTCGAGGGTGCGGCGTATCTTATCGATATCCTGATTGAGAACGCCGACGACGGGATCCTCGTCGCCGATGCGGCTTCTCGTAACGTCCATTCTTTGGAGCGAGGTCAGTCGGTTCTTGATGTGGCTTTGCAGTGAGCGCTGAAGCTGCGGATAGCCCTCGAAGCCGAGCTCGATGGCGAAGCGCACGACCGTGCTCTCGCTCACGCCGACCGCGTTCCCGAGCTTGAGCGCCGTCATATACGCGGCTTTCTCGTAGTGCTCGAGAATGAATCTGGCAATGAGCTTCTGGCTCTTGGAAAATTTTGGGAGCTTATCCTCTATCTGCTTTAAAAGATCCTCGTTCATTTTTTACTCCTTGGTCAGCCCGAACCGATACGCGCGCGTCGTTTCGCGCCGTTCTTTCCGCGAACGTTCCCCGACGGTCTTGCGGATGGGGCGGGGCTGTTTCAAATTCTTTACCTATTACATAATACACCTTTAGCGATTTTTTTTCAAGTGTTTTTGCAGAAAAAATTTTTCCGACTTGCAAAATTTGTGCAGTTTTTTGCGATTTTGATCGTTCTATTATTTATTCGGCGTAGGATAACGGATTGCTTGAGACCGCTCGGGAAGCGCTTTTGCGGACGGTACGGCAGTCGGCGCGGAAGCTTCTCCGAAAGAAAAAACGCGGGCTCATATTGCAAGGAGCCCGGGACCGCTGAGCGCAAGTCGCATCGCACCGACATACGGTATAATACCCGGGGTGATATGCTCATCGATATGGTGTGCAGAAAGTACGCGCTCTATGTGACGTTCCACTATGCCGTTGTTATAACGCATAAGCGCCGTTGCAAAGCGACGGCGCGCAGCTTGTAGAAAAAGTCCACATTCAGACTGTCGAGAAGCCCTCAGATACGAGGACGAATGACCGCTTCGCGGTCAACCTAGGCTTGTCGGCTAGCCTTAATGGCTGCCGAACAAGCCGTTGACGAAGTAGATGAGGGTTTATCGACAGTCTGAAGCTCCCGCGAAATTCCGCGGGAGCTTAGGTTTATCTTTTCTCAAAATAGCAGCACTCCGATGACGCGGAGGCGTTCGCGTGAGTGAGGTCGTCGAGCATACAATATCCGTCCTTCTGGTGGCGGCAGTCCTCGCCGCATATTATCATATTCATACCGCACCTCCGTGATTTATTCGGGCAGTCCGAGGATTATCCGCGCCGCGAACGCCGCCATAATATCGTACTCATCTTCGTCCTCCGCGGCGTCGACGGGCTGTTCGAGCGGCTCGCATACTCCCGACGCCGTCCGCACCGAGCGGTTCAGCGCGAGCGTCAGCCTGTCCGACGTGCGCGACGTCACCGAAACGGTGTTCTTCGGGCTTATCCCGCAGGTGATGAGCTGTATGCCGCGCGGCAGCTTCTGCCGAAAACTGCTGCCGTCTGCGATGACCCCGAGCGCGGAGCTCACCTCCACTTCCGCGCCCTTTCCGACTATCACCGCCGCAAACGGGCAGTCCACTGACGCCCCGCCCCGCGCTTTTACGACGGGACAATCCCCGAGCTCCGCGTGGCTTTCTCCGACTATTACCGTTAGTTTCATTTTCACACCTCTTTGCAGTATTTTGCGCATTTTTCGCGAAATATTACATGAGAGGATTTTTTAGAGTTTTTGGGAAATAATAGTAAGAACCTGTTCTACAAAATCCAACTGAAACGGAGTGAGGAAATGGAAAATCTATCCGTCTGGGCAGACGTTGAAATGCCCGAATTTCCCGCGGCAAGGGGCAGTATAAAAGCCGACGTTCTAATAGTCGGCGGCGGTATTGCCGGATTGCTTACGGCGTATGAACTGCAAAAAAGCGGCGTTTCCTGCGTCGTCGCGGAGCGCAGGCGTATTTGCTCGGGCATAACGGGCAAAACGACCGCCAAGATCACGTTCCAGCATGGGCTCATCTACCGGCGCATACTTTCAGACTACGGAGCGGAAAAGGCGAAAATGTACCTTGACGCTAACCGAAACGCGCTGAAACGTTACGCGGAGCTGAGCCGTAAGATCGACTGCGGCTTCCGTAAAACGGACAGCTTTATCTACTCGCGCACTAACCGTGCCGCGCTTGAAAGCGAAATGACCGCTCTTGCAAAGATAGGCTTCACGGCGGAGCTCTGCAAGGTCGACGAGCTGCCGTTTCAGACGGTCGGCGCGATAAAGTTCAAGGGGCAGGCGGTGTTCGAGCCGCTGAGATTCCTGCGCGGTATTGTTGACGAGATGTCCGATAACGTCCGCATTTTCGAGCACACCCACATAATCGAATTAAGCGGCAGGACAGCCCTCTCGAAACGCGCAAAGATAACCGCCGACAAGATAGTCATAGCCACACATTTCCCGTTTATCAACACTCACGGCAGTTATTTTCTCAAGCTGTATCAGAGCCGCTCAGAGGTGATCGCTCTGAAAAACGCCCCCGTCCTGAACGGTATATATATGGACGAGAACACCCGAGGCTATTCGTTCAGAAACCTCGGGGAGCTGCTTATAATAGGCGGCGAGGCGCACAAGACGGGCGAGCCGTGCCGCAGACGGGAACTGGAAAACTTTGCCGGGCTCGCCTATCCCGACGCGGAGGTGCAATACCTCTGGAGCGCGCAGGATTGTATGTCGCTCGACGGGCTGCCGTATATCGGGAACTACTCCCTGCTCACGCCGAATATGTACGTGGCGACGGGCTTCAACAAGTGGGGAATGACGACAGCGATGACTGCCGCGGAGATACTCCGCGACAAGATTCTCGGCAAGCCTAACCCCTATGCCGAGGTATTCAATCCGAGCCGCAGTATGATGAAAAAGCAGCTCGCGGTAAACGGGCTGAGCGCCGCGAAAAACCTGTTCACGCCGACTGTTCCGCGCTGCCCGCACCTTGGCTGCGCGTTGAAGTGGAACTCGACAGAGCGCTCGTGGGACTGCCCCTGCCATGGCTCTCGGTTCGCGCGCGACGGCAAGCTGCTCGACAATCCCGCCAACGTCGACTTAGATAAGCCCTGACCTCTCGTAAAACGCCGCGATCATCTCCGCAAGCGCCTTAGGATTATCGACGTTGACCTCGTGACCCGAATTCGGAATTACCTCCAAAGAACAGTCAAGCAGCCCGGACATTTCATTCGCCGCCTTTGCGTTGGGCTTGTCGCGTTCCCCGACGGCGACAAGTACGTCTGCCGTCATGTTCTTCATCTTATCGGTGAAATCAAGACCCGCCATAGAACCGTTCAGCGCGATAAAGTCAGACTTGTCGAAACCCATGTCCGAAAAAGTCTTTTTCGGCATAAGGCGGAATATCAGACCTTGAAATTTCATAAGCGCTTTCGGCACTTTATACTGTCCCGCTATAAGTATCGCCGAGCGCACCTTTTCGGGAAAGTCAACGGCGTAGTTTAGCGCCAACACCGCGCCGAGCGACAGTCCGCACAAGTCGAGCGGCATATCAAAGCCGTTACAGTAGTCACAGAACGCCATATAAAGCTTGTTGTAGTCGCCTTTGGCAAGCTTCGAAAGCTCGGGGCGGACGGGAGAAATGCTTTCGGGCAAGTGATCTATGGTATTATCCCACGCCGCAGCGCTTTGCCCCAGACCGTGCAGCAGTATCAGATTCATTGTGTTCACCATTATACAATATACCCCATTCCGACCTTGGTCGTGATAAAGTCATGCAGACCCGCCTGCTCGAGCTTTTTTCTCAGCCGCGCGATATTCACCGAGAGGGTGTTCTCGTCGACGTAGCTGTCGGTCGCCCAGAGCCTGTTCATCAGCAGCTCGCGGCTCACGACTTTTCCTTTGTTTTCCATCAGCGTCTGCATTATCCTGAACTCGTTTTTGGTCAGGTCTATGTTTTCGCCGTTGAACGTCAATGTCGCGTCGCCCGTATTCAGCACAGCGCCCTTATGCGTGATAACGCCGACGTTCTCGGCGAAATCGTAGCTCCTGCGCAGCAGCGCCTGAACCTTGGCGACCATAACGCTCAGATCGAACGGCTTCGCGATGAAATCGTCGCCGCCCATATTCATTGCCGTGACGATGTTCAGATTGTCCGAAGCGGACGAGATGAACATCACGGGACATTTGCTCACGCGTCGTATTTCGCTGCACCAGTGGAAGCCGTCAAAGAACGGCAGCGAGATGTCGAGCAGCACTATATGCGGGTCGAACTCCCGAAACTCCGCGAGCACGTCGCGGTAGTTATCCGCGCGGCGCACCGAAAACTCCCAATCGGTGAGCCGCTTTGTTATCGCATTTGCAATGCCGTCGTCGTCCTCGGCAAGAAAAACCTTGTACATATCAACCCTCGTTTCCGCTAAGCATACGATAAAATTCCTCCGCATAGCTGTCCGTCATTCCGCATACGCAGTCCGTCGCGAAAAGCAGTCTCCGATAGCACTGCTCCGCGTCCGTTTTTCCGTCGCAGGCGCGGCGGCAGATCTCGAGATAGTTCTCGGACAGCACCTCGGTGAGGTCGCGGTCAAAGATGCGTTTTTCGTCCGTATCGAAGCGCAGCGCGGCGCCGACGATCTTGTCCAGCAGGAACGTCATCATCGCGTCCTCGGAAAGCTCGCTCATCACGATCGACGACGAGCGAAACGCGTATCGGTATGCGATGTCGCCCAGCGCATCGGCAAGCGCTGCCGCGGGGCTTGCCGCAAGCAGCTCGCGCCTGAACTCTCCGTTCATTATAGCCTCATAATTGCCGCAGAACGCGTCCGCGGCAGCGTAGATGAGCGTGCTCTGAAGTCCGACTATCCAACGCTGAACGGCTTTTAGCTGCGGGTCGCGCATATTGAACTCGCCCGCCTCCTTGAACGACCGTTCGAGACGGTCAGCCGCGTCGTCGAGCATCGCGGTCTCCTCGGAGGATCGGTTCTCGCGGTATCTGCCGCCGCGCAGCTCGTCAAGTATGCGGTGATAGCTTACCATTCCCTTTACGGCGGCGTCCTCAATATCGGCGGTCTTGTAGGCGATATCGTCCGCGCTCTCGAGGATAAACGTCAGCGGGTAGCGCAGCTCTCCCGCACCGGTACATTCGGTGATATCCCGAAAAAGCGGCTCCTCCGAAAGGTAGTATCCCATCTTCTTAGTCCTGATATCGCCGCTGTTCTTATCGATGCCCAAAGAGCTTACGGGGTACTTCACTATCGTGTTCAGCAGCGCGTAGGTGAGGTTCATTCCCGTGTCCATATCCATCAGGCAGTGCAGCCGCGTGAGCACGCGGAGCGCCTGCGCGTTGCCCTCAAAGTTGAGGAAATCCGCTTTCATACGATCGGTCAGCAGCTCGGACACCGGCTGACCCCTAAACGACAGCTTAGACAGATTGTCGTCGAACCACTGACGTATCGCGAACTCGCCGAAGTGCCCGAAAGGCGGATTGCCGATATCATGGACGAGTCCCGCACATTCGAGGATATCCGAGCAGTTCTCGCGGACGATCTCGTCAACTCCGGGCTTGCCCTCGTCGATGAGCCTGCGGAAGATCGTGTCGCCGAGCGAGCCCGCGAACGAGCTCACCTCCAGCGAGTGCGTAAGGCGTGTTCTTACGCGGTCTCCGCGCTTGAGCGGATAGACCTGCGCCTTGTCCTGCAAGCGCCTGAACGAGGCGCTGCCGATTATGCGGTGATAATCCTTGCGGAACTCCGTGCGGATATCCTCGGGGTTGCGCGAGGAATGCTCGCGCTCGCGTTTCGCGCAGAGCAGCTTTTCCCATGTAAACATAAAAACTCCGTTCTCCGATAGCAATAAAGAGCCGTTCGGAATAAAATATAATGTCGGAAAATTATTGAGGGCTCTCTAAAAACCTTGTTTGAGGCAAAATCGGCATAGCCGCATTATGCGCCTGTTGTCTTTGACAACTGCGCAAAAAGCTGCCGTCTGCGTCGTCAAACCTTCTCGCAAGGCATACAGCCTTGCTTCGTCGGCTTTCAGCGTTTTGCGCATAGCGCATAATGCGTGCAGCCGACATGCTATGCCAATTTTACCTTTTCAAACCGGTTTTTAGAGATGCCCTTGAATAATCACAATATCAAGGTCAATAATATTCTCGACAGGCAAGGCAGACTTCTGCCGACAATAACGAAAGGAAGGGTTATAATGTTAGTTAAACGCGGTGAAATATACTATGCCGACCTGAGCCCCGTCGTAGGCTCGGAGCAGGGCGGTATCAGACCCGTACTGATAGTGCAGAACGACATCGGAAACAAGCACTCGCCGACAGTCATTGCGGCGGCGATAACCAGCAAAAAGGAAAAGTCCCAGCTCCCGACACATATTTCCGTGGCAGCGTCGTCCTGCGGCTTGGCAAAGGACTCGGTGGTACTTCTCGAGCAGGTTCGTACATTGGACAAAAGGCGGCTTAAGGAGCGCATGGGAGAGCTTGACAGCGGCTCCATGCAGCAGGTGAACGATGCGCTTTCGGTCAGCTTCGGACTGTAATAATACTAATTGTCAATCTACGTATAGACATCTTTGCGTCAAACCCACACCTATCGCCGCGTCAAATCTCCTTGGAGCGTTTTGCCAAAGGCATAATGCGTACAGTACGCCTGCGTCGCAGCGTTTTGCGCAGTTGTCCTAAAGACAACAGGCGCATAATGCGTCCTTGCGCCAGGCGCGGTCTTGCCGCAAATCTTGTCTATACTTCGATTGGCAATTAGTATAAAACCGTGGTGTCGGGCGCTCACGCTCGACACCACGCTGCTTTTAAACGCCGTTACACCTCGAGAACATACCGCGCCAATACCTCGTCGACCGTTATCCGGCGCACAGCCGCGTCCTTAGCGCCCTTGCCCGACGCGCCGATAAAGTATCCGTCCTGCTCGGTCACTGCCGTATCGGGCAGCTCAAGCGAATTTACGCCGCGCAGATCGCGCGTTATCCCGATGCCGAGACGCTTCAGGAACGCCTCCTTCTGCACCCAGAACCGCAGGAAATCCGCGCCCGAGGTAAGGTGGAACATTTCCTCCTCAGACAGCACGCGCTTGTACATATTCTCGTTCACGCGCCTGTCCTTTCGCTCGATGTCAACGCCGATCTCATCCTTGTCCGAGAACGCCGCGCAGATAGCGCCGCCCGTATGCGACAACGAAAATTGCGCTTCGCTGTCCTTGAGATAGGGCTTGCCGTGTGTTCCGAGCTCGAACCTTATCTTGCGGAGCGGCATACCCGTCCTGCGCGCCAGCTCCGACAGCACCAGCAGCTGTGAGAGCAGCGCGTTTATTCTGTCGCCGTCGCTTTTTTTCTTCATTATAGCGCGCCGCTTAGCCGCCGAAAGGCAGCCCAGATAGCCCTCCAGCTCGAGCCATGTCAATTTGTCGCTGACCTTCATCAAAAGAATTTCCACGTGATTGCTCCTCTTTGAGCCTGTTCAGAATCTCGACGTACGCGGATTTCGTAGCAGATTTTGCGGATTTCGAGGCGTTTTTTCGCAGCGTTTTGCCGAAGGCATAATGCGTGTACTTTATGTACGCATTATGCGCTGTTGTCTTTAGGACAACTGCGCAAAACGCTCAAGAAAAAACAACGAAGAAATATGCAAAAGCTGCAAGAAAGACGCATACGGAGAGGTTCTGAACAGGCTCTTATAACGGGAATCTGTCTCCCGCGCCGCTTTTTCTTGCCGCCTTAAACAGCGGGCTCTTCTTGGTAACAAGCTCGGAGGATATGCCGCCCTCCGAACAGATATTCAGCGTTATCTTTCCCGTCTCGACGAACGGTCGGCGAAGTACCCGTCCGCTGCATTGCTGCGCGTTTCCCTTTGCCGCCGCCAAGAAACAAAATTTCTCGTCCTCGTAGGGCACGTCCGCGCCCTTAAGCTGCTTGTGCAGCCGCGAGCGGGCAGCCCTTGCCGTGAAGTGGCACCAGTCGTCCTCCGCGAGCTTACATTCTCCGTCGGTCGGGCAGGGCGCCGCTATCGTCATTCCGCGCGCGATAAGCTGATCGCGCATTTGCAGTACGCTCCCGAACGCTTTCGGCGTGCCCGGCTCAACTATGAGCAGCAGCTTGTCCGCGGCGTCCGCGAGCTGTTCCACCGCTGCTTTTCGCCGTCCCTCGGGCAGCTCGTTCAGACAGTAGGAGCATATCACCAGATCAGCGCGCCCGGCTATCCCGTCGTTGATATCGCGCCGTATCCAGTCTCCCGGAATGCCCAGACAACCGAAAAATTCCCGTCCGAGTTCGATCATATTCGGCTCGCGTTCAAGACAGGTTATCTTTTGGCAGTCTGTCAGCAGTTCAGCCGCGATAGCGCCCGCGCCGGTGCCCGCTCCGACGTCCAGAACCGAGCATATCTCTTCGCCGAAGCACTCCAGAGCCAATTCCAGCGCACGGCTCACGGCAGCGAAGGTCGCGGGCATCCTCACCGCCGAATAGACGAGAATATCCCGCCTGCCTGCGGCGGAGCGCTTTCCGCTCCCGCTCTCGTCGCGGTAACGCTCCGAGAGCTCCTCCGCCGTCTTGGCGAGCACGCGGATGTCCTCTCCCTCGAGCAGCAGATTTATTTTGTTGCGCAGTGCGGCGGGAAATTCCATATTATCCTCTTACTTATAATATTCAAGGTTGGTATTGAGCTTGATGACCTGAGCGTCAAGCTTCTCGCTCGCTTCGGCGGCGTTGTGCGCCGTGGTAGCGGTCTTGTTGATGACCGTGGTGATCCTTGAGAGCTTCGACATGATCTCGGCGAGCATGATCGTCTCCTCCTCGGAAACATCCGCGATCTCGGTTACGGAACCGCTGATAGTGCCCGTCTCTTTTACAACCTCATCGAGCATCGCCGCGGTATCCTTTGCGGCAGCGGTGCCGATCTGAATTTTCTTAACGGTCTCACCGATAAGCCCCGCGGTAGAGCTTGCCGCCTCACTCGACTTTGTAGCGAGAGAGCGCACCTCCTCCGCAACGACCGCGAAGCCCTTGCCGGCAACGCCCGCTCTCGAAGCCTCAATGGAGGCGTTCAGCGCGAGGATATTGGTCTGGAACGCGATGTCCTCGATAGTCTCATTGACCTTAACGATCTCGGTAGCCGAACGCGAAATGCTGTCCATAATGCGGACAAGCTGCTGCATCTTGTCGTTTCCGCCGTTTACGGTATCGGTAGCCTTGATAGCTCTCTCCTTAACGTCGGAAGCGTTATTGGACGACTGGGTAACGCGCTTGTTGATATCCTCGATGCCGGAAGATACCTCGCTGATGAGCTGCGTCTCGTCGCTTACCGCTCTCGCCAGCTCGGCAGCGCCTATGGATACGCTCTTCGAGCCCGCGGTTACCTGACCGGAGATCTCACCGAGCTGCTTGAACGTCGATTCCATAGCCGCGCAGATATTGCGGATAGAACTCTCGATAGCCGCGAACTCACCCGCGAACATTACCTTACTGTCATATTTGAAGTTGCCCTCCGCCATATGCGCGAGCAGTCTGCTTATCTCGCTTATGTAAGACTTGAGCGATCTGTTGGTCTCCTTCAGATCCTCGTTGATAGAGCCGATCTCGTCGTTTTCGGCGTTGGGGTAGGTGTGCTCGAGAACGCCGTTGGACATACTTGTTACGACGTTTTCAATATAGTGCAGGGGTTTGAGTCTGCGGGTAAACTTACTGCCGAAGAACAGCACGCCGATGATAATAGCGACAGCCGAAATGATGACCGCCACGACGATGGTTCCCGTCAAAGGCGCCATGGTCTCGTTATAATCGGCGGCATAGAGAACCTTCCAATCCGTATCGCCTATCGGTACAACGGGGAAGAAGTTCTTCTTGCCGTCATAGCCGCGACCCGATACTACGTCGGGGCTGCCCGCCGCCATAAGCACTTCATTGTAGATTGGCGCGAGATCGACAAGGCGGGTCACTTTCTCCTCGCCGTTCTCAAGAGTATGGGAATACGCGGAGTTCTGAGCGTGAACGACTATGTTATTGTCATGGTCGACGAGAACCGCGTAGCCGTTCTCGTCCGCTTTCATATCCTGCGTCAGCTGAACGAGCTCAGCGGGCTCGATATCCAGACCGCATACGCCTGCGAACGCGCCGTCAACCGTGAGCGGAGCGGCAATGGTGATAACGAGTTTGCCCGTGATCTTGTCGATATAGGGCTCGGTGATTATCGGCTTGCCGCGCTGCTTAGCCGTGCGGTACCAGCCGCGCTCCTGCGCTACATAATCATCGTCAACGGGGAATATTGAACATACCATTCCTTGAGTATCGGTCTCCCACGCGAGATACGCGTTCATAATGCTGGACGAGCACGAATGAACGACGTCGAGCATATACTTTTGCAGCTCGTCTCCATGCAGTCCCTGCTCCGCGGCGGTCTGCGCGAAGCTTTCGGCAATGGTCGTATGTGCGGTGAACCATGTATCCATTTTAGCCGATTCCGTAGCAACCGTGTGATAGAGGTTAGATTTTATCGACTTGGTATACTGGATCTTGACATTTATCGCAAATACCAGACACACTACGATAAGAGCCAACGCCAGTACACCGACCGATGAGAACAGAATACTCTTGAGCAGGCTTTTCTTTTTCATAGCAACTTCCTCCGAAGAAAAATTGTGTATAATAACACATTATAATATTATTATACTCTAACTATATAACCTTGTCAAGGGTCTATTGACATTTTTGGACATTTTTTCACATTTTGTTCATATTTTGCGGCATAACCGATAAAGCGTTTTTCCGTTTTGAGATCGCCGACGAGACCATTGACAAATACGAAAAGAAGTGCTAAAATAAACTTAAGGCAATACCGCACAAAGACCGCGCTTCGGGCTGCGGTGTTGCCTTAATATATCAGCCTTTCATAAGGAGTTTACAATGAAAAAGCTGCCGTACATAACCATTCTGACCGCTCTTGCTCTACTGTTTCGGCTCCATGCCGTCTACTCATACAATCCGATCCTGCTGCCGCTTGCCTGGGCGGCGGGGCTTGCGGTGCTGCTCGCGGGGGAGCTTATCGGCATCCGCGTCGGAAAGGACTTCGGGTACGCCTCCAACATCGGCGCTGCGGTCTCTTCGGCGCTGATATTGGCGGTTAGCATAATCTGGCTGATATTGGTTATGCGGGTATATCCCGCGGACTACCTCGGCACGATGTGGAGCAGTATATACGATATCATCGGCTTTACCGCGCTGGGCTCGCTGCTGATAAACCTCGGCAGCGTTGCCGCCAAGCGCGTTCTCATATGGCGCGAGCATCACGGCGCGCTCCCTCACGAAAAGCTCACGCTTCGCGCGTTCCGCTCTCACTTCATTGTTACGGCAGCGCTGAACGTTCTTTTGCCGGCGGTGTTCTACGTGACGTTCATCTTTTTCCCCGACGCAGTTCTTTCGGGCATTATATCTATACCGCTCTCGGCGCTTAAAATAGCTATCTTCGCCGAGACCGCAAATATGATCGGCATATTCTTTAACCGCCTGCTCGAAAAGCGCATAATCAACAACATTCTCATTGCGGCAACGGGAATAGTGCGCATAATTGTCAATATCAACTTTTTGTCCAAAGCCACCGATCACGCCAACCCGGATTACGTTTACTTTTCGAAGGGGGATATTATCTCTGCGCGTTTCTTTATCGCGGCATGGGCGGCGGTCATTGTCGCAGCGGGGGTGTGGGCGGTGATAAAGCTCCGGAAGTTGCCAAAGTCTCCGCTTCCCGATGACTGATAACAAAAGGCTGAACCGTTAAGAAACGTGTGATATAGAAATATTGCGTGGTCGAGCGAAAACGTTCAACCACGCAATTCTCTATGATACGTAATAAAAAAATTCAACCTTTTTTGATCTCCTCCAATAGCACGACCGCATTCGCGCCGATGCCTGCGCCGCCGAGACCCAAGCCCTCCTCGGTAGTCGCCTTGACCGAGATCTGCCCGATCCCGCAGCCGAACGCCGCCGCGAGGTTTTCGCGCATTGCGGATATATGCGGCGCGAGCTTTGGCTTTTCGGCGATTATCGTAACGTCGGCGTTGCCGAGAACATAACCGTTGTCACGCATTATCCCAACGACACGCGAAAGCAGCTTCATACTGTCCGCGTCCTTGTAGGCGGGGTCGCTGTCGGGGAACAGATGTCCGATATCGCCAAGCGCCAGCGAACCGAGAACCGCGTCCATAAGTGCGTGGACAGCGACGTCCGCGTCGGAGTGCCCGAGCAGCCCAAGCTCATACGGAATGACCTCTCCGCACAGTACCAGCCGTCTGCCCTGCACGAGCCTGTGAACGTCGTAACCGTGACCTATCCTCATATTATCTTCACCGTTTTCCTGTTATCGTAGATCGCCGCCGCCGCGGTCAGATCGTCGGGGCGTGTTATCTTCATATTGCAGCAGTTTATCTCCGTTATCTTCACGTATTCCCCGCAAAGCTCAAGTATGCTGCTGTCGTCCGTCCCCTCGTCCGCTCGGCTGCCGAGCTTCTCAAGGCAGGAAAGGTACAGCTTTTTCCGAAACACCTGCGGCGTCTGCGCGTAATAGAGTCTTTCGCGTTTCGGAGTTTCCTCGATAAAGCCGTTAGCGGCGACGCGTTTTACGGTATCCGTCGCGGGAACGGCGGCTATCGCGGCGCCGTACTTTTCCGCGTCAGCGAACACGCGTTCTATCTCGGCGGTCTCGATAAGCGGACGCGCCCCGTCGTGAATGGCGATGAGATCGGCTTTCGGTGAGACTGCTTCCAGCGCGTTACGCACCGACTGCGCTCTGGTCTCTCCGCCCGCCGTAACGGCGGCGAGCTTAGTCACGCCAAAATTCCCCGCCAGTCTCTCATAGCGCGAAACGTCCTCCGCGGGAGCGGCGATCACGATCTCGCCGACCTTTTCCGAGCGCTCGAACTTCAGCGCGCTCATCACGAATACGGGCGTGTTTCCGATTTTCTCAAGCTGCTTGTTTATGCCGTTCATACGCGCCGACTTCCCCGCCGCGACTATAATGACCGAAACCGTATTTATCACCTCGGTTATCTTTTGGGTACCTCTAAAAACCGGTTTGAAAAGGGAAAATCGGCAGAGTACGTCGGCTGCACGCATTATGCGCTTTGCGCAAAACGCTAAAGCCGACGAAGCAAGGCTGTATGCCTTGCGCGAATGACCGCAAGCGGTCACTCTGAGGTTTGACGTAGCAGACGGCAGCGTTTTGCGCAGTTGTCAAAGACAACAGGCGCATAATGCGGCTATGTCGATTTTCCCTCAAACAAGGTTTTTATGAGGCGCCCTTATGAAGTTGCCGTGAAATTTGAAATAGTTCAGCTCGTCTTCGAAATTTTTCAGGAGCTTGCGTATCTTCGGCTCGGCAAGGCTGCCGTTGAACTCGATGTAGAACATATAATCGTCCGGAAAACGCTTCTTCACGTCAACGGGCAGCGGCTTGGACTGTATTTTCGACATCGACAGCCCGTTGACCGCGAACTTGGTCAGCAGTCTGTACAGCGCGCCGGAGATATTCGGTATCGACAGCGATACCGCCACGGTGTCCGCGCCGTCGTACACCTCGACGTTTTTCGAAATGCATATGAACCGCGTGCAGTTGTTCGGATCGGAGGCGATCTGCTTTCTGATAACGCTCAGACCGTGCATTTCCGCGCACTCCTCCGAGCATATACACCCGAGTTCCATGCTCGGATTTTCCGCGACCATCTTCGCGGCGGCGGCGTTGTTGTGGTAGGGAATGACCGTCAGCGGCTCGTGAGCCTCTATGTATTCCTCGCACTGGCGGATAGCCTGCTCGTGCCCGAAAAGTATCTTGATGTCCTCTTCGGCAACGCCCTTGCGCGCCGCGAGAACGTGCGCGCACTCCACCGTCGTGGTGCGGCAGATGTAGACGTTATGCCGCTCGAGCAGCTCCATATTCGCCGTCACCTCGCCCGCCGTGCTGTTCTCGACGGGGATCACGCCGTAGTCTACATCGCCGTTCTCGACCGCCTCAAACACCTCGTGGAACGCCGCGTAGAAACCGATGCTGCCGCTGTCGAACAGCTGCCGCGCCGCCGCGTGACCGTATGAGCCCTCTATCCCCTGAGCGGCAACGGAGGGGCGCTCCTTAGCCTTATTCGTGCATTGTATCTCGATATCGGGCGTTATCGCGTTGATCTGCGACACTTTGGAGATATCCATAATGTTCATAAACAGGAACGCCGCGCTCTTTCGGAGCTCCTCGGGGGAATTCTCCTTAACATTGTCGATTATGAACTTTTCGCGGTCGTGCTGGAAAACCACCATATTATTTGCAGCCTTATACTTTGCGACGTCGGTCGCCAGCTCCATGCGCTCCAGAAACAGATCCAGCATCTTGTCGTCTATCGCGTCTATCTTCTTTCGTATTTCACTAAGATCCATTGCTACCTCTTATTTTCACGTCACTACTCGACAAAACCGGAAACCACGGGCGTTTCGACGATGCTGCCCGTATTGCCCGACGAGCCCTCCGAAACGTAAACCGTAACCGTCTCGCCATCGCTTACTCGGATGAGATCGTTTATCTCCTTGCTGCAGCGGATAACAAATCCTGCGGGAACGGCGTCGGATTTCTGAGTCATAACATCATACTTGACGTTCAGTCCCGAAAGCGTCGCGACATAATCCGCCTGCGATTTGCCCGTGTAGTCGGGCAGCGGAACCACGCTTCTGCCCTTGCTGACCTTGACCTTGATCTGCTCGCCGGGAGCGACCATCGTGCCCTCGGGTATCGACTGATCGAACATAAACCCTGCGGGGTACTCATCGGAGTAGTCGTAGGTCGGCACGAATGTGAACATACCCTCATACCGCGCCACTGTGTCCTCATAGCGGCGGTTGGTGAAGTCGGGCAGCGCGATGTTTGCAGCGCCGTTATCGGAGCTGCTCGGCTGCTCAGAGCTTACCTCGGAAGTCGTGGTGCTCGACGAGCTCGAGGGCGTGCTGCTGACGATGGTGGAGCTCTCCTCGGAGCTGTCTTCTACGGGGGAGATATCAAACGTGCACTTACCCGTAAGCGTAAGCGCGAACACCGACGCAAACGCGATCAGTACGATGCCGACGATTATCAGCGCCGCGAGGAATTTTGCGCGTTCCTTTTTCTGCTTTTTCAGGCGTTTTTCTTCCGCCTTGGTAAGCGGTCTGCTGTTGTCGTTCTTACGCGGGCCGCCCGTTCCCGGGGAGTATCTCGGCGGCGCGAACAGCTTATCCACGAACTCGGTGATAGAGCGTATACGTGACTCGGTAGACAGCTTCATTCCGTGCATTATCACCTTTGAGACGTTCTGCGGAACATTGCGGTTGACGAGCATGGGTTCGAGCATACTGCCGCCCGTTCTCGCGATAGCCTCCGCGGGGGCAACGCCCGTGAGCACTTTATACAGCACCGCGGAAATGCCGTAAACGTCCGTCCACGTACCGTTTATCTCGTTGGAGTACTGTTCAGGCGCGGCGTATCCGCTGAATATCTCGCACGCGATCTCGGTATTTGTGGTGCGCGCCGCGGAGATGCAGAAGCCCGAAAGCTTTAGCTCCATCTTGTCGGTGATGAAAATAGTCTGCGGAGAGATTCCGCGGTGTATTATCCCCGCCGCGTGAGCGAGGCTCAGCGTTGTAAGTATCGGCGGAAAAAGCTCCTTGACCTGCTCCCACGCCAGTCCGCCTGACGAATTTGCGAGGTAAGTCTTGAGAGATATCCCGCTTATGAACTCGAGAATGGCATAGCAGGTGTTGTTCTCGGAGAACACGTCAAGCACCGCCTGTATATGCGCCATTCCGCGCAGCTTCATAAGCGAGCGGTTGAGATCCTCGAACTCCGAAAGGTAGGTCTTATAAAGCGCGCTGTTGTTGGCGTTGACAGAGATCGCCGTCTCGCCCTTCTGGCGGCTGCACAGCGTGTCGGGCATAAACTCCTTGATGGTCACCTTAGTGCCCGCGGCGGTGTCATAGCCTATGTATGTGGCGCCCTCGCCGTTGTACGAGAGCAGCCGTCCGACGATGTACCGCTCGTTCAGAAACGTTTTCGGAACGAGATAGGTCGGTATGCACGGGTCGAGATCGCTGTACCCGCACAGCTTGCACGCGCCGTCGTATGTCTTATCGTTCATGCAGCCCATGCACAATGAAGTCTCTTTTATCATTTTATCTACTTCACCTTTCTATTGTCCTGAAAGTAATCCAAGCAAAGCATAATTATATACTTTAATACTATACACCAAATTTCCGAAAAAGTCAAGAATTATGACAACATTGTAATCTTTTTCACGCGGTTTGAAACGATTTTGTAACCTTTTTCTCCCCTTTGAACAATTGCGCGCGTGATTTCCGACGGGTCATTTGGCTATTTTGACCATGTACTTTTTTGGACGTATTACAAAAAAATTCAAATTTTTACTTGCAAAATTGTGAAAAATGTGGTACAATATGTTAAAGGGGAATGTTCCCTGTTCCAACCGTTGAAAGGAGTTTTTTGAAATGGGTTTTCTTGACGATGTTATCAGCACAGGCAAAAACGTAGTGTCCGCCGCGGGCAAAAAGACCGACGAGGCGGTTCGCTTTTCCAAGCTGAAGATAAAAGAGTCTCAGCTTAACGGCGACATCAGGAATAAGTTTGAGACGCTTGGCTCGCTCATCTATCAGATGGCGAAGTCGGGTGAGAAGAACAGCGAACAGTTTGACGCGCTCGTTGCCGAGCTGGACGATTGCTATGCGCAGCTTGAGGAAATAAGTCAGCAGTTCGACGAGATGAGGAACGAGGTCACCTGTCCGAGCTGCGGCGCAAAGAGCAAGACCGATAACAGTTATTGCTCAAAGTGCGGCGCGAAGCTCCCTGTGAAACCCGAACCCGCCGAGGAGAACGCCGACGTCATTGACGAGACCAAGGACGGCGAATAATTAAGACAAATATCCCCCGCGGCTGCGGGGGATATCTTTATTTTTAGATTACAAATTCTTCACGATGCTGTCCGCTATTCCGGCGCGGCAGGGATCGGTTATGCCGAAGTCCTTGGCGCGGTATGTCCACGCGGCTCTTCCTATGCCGAACCTGTTGAAAACGCCCGAAACGTCCTTGTACCAGCTGAGGAGCTGGTCGTCGGCAACCTTGTCGATAACGCCGTATTCGCCGCAGTATATCGGTACCTCCAGCTTCTCGGCGACCTCGACCGCAACGCGCATTTCCCACTCCATGTACTCGGCGTTTACCGTTTCGCCGCCAAAACGTTCGATGTTCCCGGCGTAATCCTCTCCGAGGAATTCAAGCGATTTAGCGTAGTATTCCTCCTTGGACGCGGGGTAGTAAATGTCGCACTCGGGGGTCATTTTGTCCACCCAGTACGCCTTCTGATGTGTGAAAACGAGCGGATTGTAGTAGTGGAAATTGAACACGATCTTCTCGTCGCACGGCTTATCGAGCAGCGTGAGCCCGAAAATGCTGTTGTTGAAGATGCCGCCGATGAGTACGAAATTATCCGGCGCGAAACGGCGTATCTCGCGTATAGTCCGCGCGGCGATGCCGTTCCAGATCATCGCGTACTTCTGATCGGTTATCTCGTTGAGCAGCTCGAAAGCGACGTGATCCGCCTTATCGGCGTAGTGTTTGGCGATCTCGCTCCACATCGCCATAAAAATGTCCTGATAGCTCTCCTCCTCAAAGAAGCCCGTCTCCTCCTCGCCCTTATCGAACGAGAATCCGATCGTCTTGTGGAGATCGAGGATAATGTTCAGCCCGTGCTTTTCGCACCAGTCCACGCAGCGGTCAAGATACTTGAACGCGTCATCTTTCACGGCATTATCGCTGCCGAGAACTATATCGTAATCGAACGGCAGCCGCACATGGTCGCAGCCCCATTCCGCTATCGTCTTGATGTCCGCCTCGGTGATGAAGTTCTCGAGATGGGACTTCTCATAGCTTGACTGAGACAGCCAGCCGCCGAGGTTCACTCCATGCTTAAATCCGACAAACTCTTTCATGGCGACCTCCTTATTCGGCAGCGGTAAAGTTTACCGACTTGTACTCTGCGGTGAGCGGAACGGTGCCGTCAAACGCGTTCAGCCAGCCGTCTACTCCTGTGCCGGGCCATACGTTCATCATGATCTTGCTGGGTGTGGAGGGAAGATTTCTCTCCGCGGAGTAGACCTCCACGCCGTCGACGTACCATGTGATCTTGTCAGCCTGCCAGTCGAACGCGTACTTGTGGAAATCCTCCGACGCGTCGAAGCCGAGGTCGTGCATATGTTCGTGACCGCCTCTGCCGTTGGTGTAGTAGTTGAACTGCACCTTGGTGGTGTCCTTGCCGAGGAACTCAATATCGATCTCGTCCCACGGATTGTTGTCGGACGGACCCGTGTAGGTGAAGAACGAGGAAACGACGCCGTCGTTCTTGATAGCCTTCATCTCGACCTCGTACAGACCGTAGCCGTAGAAGTCCTTGCTCCTGAACTCCCCGCCCGAATAGGGTATCGCGCCGAGTCCGCCGCCGTCAAGGTCGATCTTCAGCTTCATAGAGCCGTCCGAGAATAATACGTTTGACTTTCTCCATGTGCAGTTGAACATTGAGCCGTTAGTCCAGCCGTCCGAGCATTCGAACACGCTGCTTACATCCATAATCGTTCCCGTGAGGTCGGCAAGCAGACCGTTGCCGGTGAGGTTTCCTGGAGTGGTTCCGGGCGCGCTGTCGGAGCTGCTTTCGGGAGTGCTGTCGGGGGTACTTTCGACCGTGCTGTCGGAAGTGCTCTCCGGCGTGCTGTCTACGGGGCTCTCAACGGTGCTGTCGGGCGTGCTCTGAACGTTGTCGCTCGTCTGAGAGGACGTGCCCTTGTCGCCGTTACAGCCGCACATTGAAACACATGCCGCTATTGCCAAAATGAAGGCGCTTGTTTTCATAAACTTTTTCATAATATCCCTTTCCTTTCGGTAAATATTTTAGCTATTGACTGAATTATACCGCAATCTTGGAAAAAGATATACAAAAAAGTGACTAAAAATATCGTGTTTTTAATCAGATTTATTCGGCTGCCATTTCTGCCCCGCCTCTTATTCCCGACAAGGAATTGTAATATCTCTCGCGGTACTGTTTGGGGGTCAGACCCGTTTCCTGCTTGAACTTCTGAATAAAGTGGCTGTGAGAGCTGAACGAAAGAAAGCTGCCGATGTCGACCGCCTCATAATCCGAATACTTCAGCATCTGGCACGCCGCGTCTATACGCTTCTTTAATATATAGCGGTTGAGCGTTACGCCGGTCTCGGCGTGGAACAGCTTTGACAGATACTGCACCGATAATCCGAGCTCTTCCGCGATATCGCTTACGACAAGCCGCTCGTGCAAATGGTCATAGATATACTCCATGCACTTGATCACCTGATAGCAATAGCTCGAGCTCTTTTTCAGCTTAGCCATTCGCTCGGTGAAATCCGTGATACATTCGGAATGTATCTCGTTGACCTCCTCAGGCGTTTTGGCGTTGTCCGCCATACGTATATACAGATCGGAAAGGTTGTAGGCGGTCTCACGCTCCATGCCGCCCTCCACGCAGAACCGAGTTATAAACGCAACCGTTATGACGAAATGATACTTCAGATTGCGCAGACTATCCGTCGACAGCACGCCGGAGCCCTCCCCACCGAGCGGAGTGGAGCTTGCGCGCGCGCCCTCGAGGTCGCCGCGCTTGACGCACTCGTAGAATCTCATCTCTCTCTCAACGGGCGTATGGCTGAGCGCGTTTTCGCGCCTTTCGAACTCCAGTTGTGAAAAAGCTTTTCCGATCTCCATAATCTTCCTCCTATTTCCTATATAAAATATACTGCTTCTAAATGCCATTATTAAATATTATACACAAAAAAAACCGAAAAGTCAACATATTTGATTAAACCGAAAATAAAAAGATTAAAAATTTGATATAAACTTTTTTGGGTAAATGCTATAATCTAATTACAGTTAAGGCAGAGGCGCATGACCTCTCCGGAGAAAAAACGGGGCAACGCCCCTTGATATGAAAGGATAATCACTATGAAAAAGTTTGTTTCCATTGTTACCGCAGCTGCTGCGTTCGCGGCTCTTTCCGTTTCGGCTTCCGCTTACACTATCGACGTAGACCTCGGCTTCGGCTGGTCGGCTAACACCACCATTCCCGGCGAGGAGTTCGACGATGCGACCACCGATACGACCATCACGTTCACCTACGAGGCTAACAAGGCGCTTGCGGATATGCCCGGTCAGGAGTACTGGTGCATCAAGCCCATGATCAACGACGAGGGTTGGCCCTTCCTCGAGAATGCCATCGGTGTAGAGCTCTCCGAGGGCGGCGACAGCATCCCCGTTGACGTAGAGGGCAACTCCGTAAGCTTCAAGCTCAACGAGGAGGATCTCGAGCACGTAAAGATCGCAGGTATGGCTCTTATGGGTCACGGCGTTAAGCTCCTCGAGATGACGCTCTCCAATGAGGCAGCTGCTCCCGCTCCCGCCGACAATACTCCCGCTGCACCCGCAGATAACGCTCCCGCAGCATCCGCGAACCCCGATTCCGGTGTTGAGAGCCTGGCAGTAGTAGCAGGCGTAGGCGCACTCGCGCTCGGCGCAATGATCGTTGCCAAGAAGAGAAAGTAATTGTCGAAAGGACGGTCACTATGAAACGTTTAAAGAGTATTGTCGCGGCGGTTCTGGCTGTCGGCTGCGTGCTGACTGTCACAGGCTGCGAAGAAGAGACCCCCGTATCGGGAGGCAACAGCACGCCCGCTCCCGGCGGCAGCACTCCTCCCGTGGCGTCTACTCCCACCTCCACCGCTACGATGAACGAGGAAGACGCCGAAAAGGTCGCTCAGATAGATATAGGCGCAGAGAAGCTCGAAAATCCCGTTGTCAAGTTCCTCAGCGAATGGGATCTTAATCCCGCAGAGGGTCAGCCCATCTCCGTTGCGCTTGAGATGTTCCAGACGCAGTTCGGAGGACGCATTGAGCTTGTACGTACCTCGTTTGACGAGCGCTACACCATGCTCTCTACGCTCATCGCCTCCGATGAGTCTCCCGATATGTTCAGCGCGGGCGATATGGATATATTCCCCAAGGGCGCGCTCAACGGCAACTTCCAGCCGCTTGACCCGTACGTTGATTTCGACAGCGAGCTCTGGGCACCCATGAAGAACGTAAACGATCAGTTCTGTGCGAATGGAAAGCACTACGTAGGCGCTATCAACGTAGAAAGCGACAGCGTAATGTTCTACAATAAGAAGACCATCGTCAACAATGGTCTCGATGATCCCGTTGAGCTGCTCAATCAGGGCAAGTGGGATTGGGACGCACTCTGGAAGATGATGACCCAGTTCTGCAACCGTGACGAGGGCAAGTTTGCGACGGACGGCTGGTGGTTCGAGGGCGCTATCTCGCTCACCACGGGCAAGCCCTATATCGGCATGGAGAACGGCAAGGTAGTTCACAACCTTGACGATCCGATGATCGAAAAAGTACAGGCGTATATGCTCAATATGAAAGAGAACGATCTTCCCTGTCCCAAGAGCGAGCGCGGCTGGAAGATACAGCCGGACGACATTGGCAAGGGCAACACACTGTTCTACGCGGTAGGCACCTACGCTCTTTACCCCTATAACAACATTATCCAGGACTTCGGCAATATGGAGGACGTAATGTTCGTTCCCATGCCGAAATGCCCCGACGCGGACGCGTATTACCTCCCGTCGAGAGTCAGCGGCTTTGCGCTTGTAAAGGGCGCTAAGAACCCCAAGGGCGTTGCTGCATACCTTAACTGCGAAATGGCGTCGCGCGACAGCGATATCGCCAAGGAGATCGGTATGCGTCAGGCATTTGACGAGTACGGCTGGACTCAGGAGCAGTGGGATATGCTCGAAAGAGTAGTAGATATGACTGCCGAGCACCCCGTTATCGAGATGTACAACGCCGTAACTCCCACTATCGCCGACTACATCAACAACCCGATGAAGGAAGGCTACAACAGCGGCGCGGGCTGGACACAGACACGCGACGCGATAAGAGGTCCGGTACAGTCCGAGCTTGACAGCGTGAATGCTAAGTTGAATTCATAAGTTCCCCTCCTAGGAAACCCCGCTGTGCGCACCTCCAGAAACGCACACATCAAGCAATGCGCAGACATCACGCAATACCCTTGTCAGGCAGACTGATACAATAAAAACCACAGCGAGAAATCGCTGTGGTTTTGTTTTTATTTATTAAAGGGGTACCTCTAAGGAGCCGCTGATTAAACGAACTTTCCCCACCGGAGGCGGGGAAAAGCCGATAAAACCGTGCCACGCAAGCAGAAAAAAGGATTAAATCAGCGTTTCTCTAAAGTTTCGGAACACTCACTGAGCAGGTCAATGACCTTGAGCTGCTGCGGGCAGGCGCTCTCGCATTGCCCGCAGGCTATACAGTCGGAAGCCTTTCCGCGGCTTGCGGTCGCGTTAGCGTAGTCGCCATTGCCGCGCTCGATCTGACCCCAGACGAGCTGCTTGTTGCGCGCGGCGAAGATCTCGGGGATAGGAATGTTCTGCGGGCAGCCGTCCGTACAGTAGTGGCAGCCGGTGCAGGCGATAGACTTCACCTTGCCGAGAGCCTCCCGAGCAGCCTTTATGACCTCCTGTTCGCGCTCATCAAGCGGCTTGAAATCCTTCATGTACGACAGATTATCGGCCATCTGCTCGACGTTCGACATACCCGAAAGCACGGTGATGATGCCGTCAAGCGACGCTACATAGCGTATCGCCCACGAGGCGAAGGAAGCGTTTTTGTCCGCGGCGGCGAAAACGTCCTTGACCGGCTGCGGCGGGTTCGCGAGAGCGCCGCCCTTGACGGGCTCCATTACGATAATGGACTTGCCGTGCTTGCGGGCGACTTCATAGTTGGCGCGCGAAGCGATGCCGGGATCCTCCCAATCGGCGTAGTTGAGCTGGAGCTGGACGAATTCCGCGTCGGGGTGCTCGGTCAGCAGCTCGTCGAGCATATCGGGACCGGCGTGGAACGAAAAGCCCCAGTGCTTGATGAGACCTTTGGCTTTCTGCTCCTTGACGAAATCCCAGATACCGTATTCGTCGTATTTTTTGCGATTGGTGGTTTGCAGGGCGTGAAGCAGGTAGTAGTCGAAATATCCCGCGCCCGTGCGCTCGAGACTGGTATACAGCTGCCGCTTTGCGGCTTTCTCGTCGGGTTCGCCGAGCCACGCGTTGAGCTTGGTGGCGAGCGTGAAGCTCTCGCGGGGATAGCGGTCGACAAGAGCCGCCTTGGCAGCGAGCTCGGAATCGCCGTTGTCATAGACGTAAGCGGTGTCGTAGTAGGTGAGCCCTGCCTGCATAAACATATCGACCATTTTCTTGGTATGTTCGATGTCGATCTTGCCGCCCGCCTGCTTTGGCAGACGCATAAGACCGAAGCCGAGCTTGGGAGTGCTTTCGCCGAAGTATTTTTCCATAATGGTTCCTCCTTAATAATTTGATCCGTATACGGCTCGGAGCCCGTTTACAACATCTCCAAGACCATGCCGCACCTCTCCGCGACCTTGAGCTCGGAAAAATACCGCTCCTCAAGCGGTATCCACCTTTCACGGAACACTTTAAGCGCCTCAGTGCCGCTCCGAAGCTCGATACGCCGAAGCTGCTCGAGCGGGTCAACGGTGAGGAAAACGCGCAGTCCGTAATACTCCCACAGCGCGGGGCAGCAGCTGTACGAGCCCTCCACTATCGTCAGCGCGGACGGATGCACCGTTATCGGCTCCGAAAAGCTCATCGTCTTGCAGTCGAACGGACGGTAAGAGAACGCCTCTCCGCGGCTGAGCGGTTCGAGGACTTCCACGGCGAGACGCTCGGAGTCAATATTGCCGCCCGGTGTCGACAGGCGCTCGGCGGTGCGCTGTTCGGGACGTAGGAAGAAGCTGTCCGCGTGGATAACATTGCAGCCCGTTCGCTCGTGCAGGAGCTCCGCGAGGGTCGTCTTGCCCGCGCCGCACCGCCCGTCAATGGCGGCGATAAGCGGCTTGGGAAGGCACTCGACGCGCTCGAGAACCGCGGCGGCTGCCATCTGCGCCGTCAAGTTTCGGTGTTCCCGACGTGCTTTTTGTGCCTCGAGAACTTCACCAGACCCGTGCGGTTGAGCACGAGCATCATCGCGGGAATAAATATAAGCTGCAAAATAATGCCCGGGAACGCATTCAGGAATGCGCCCGTGAGGAACATCTTCCACGTAAACCCGTTTTCACCCAGTCCTAGCAGAAGCACCTCCGCAACTCCCCATACAACGCGCCCCGCAAGCATTGCGATAATCATGCTGCGGTAAAGAGAAATGATGCACTTCCAGCGCGAACGGTTATAGAGCAAGCCCACGACAAAGCCGTATGTCGCCAGCTCGAACGCCATTGCCACGGCATTGGGATAGAAAACGGGCATAGAGAACACGAGACTGCGCAGCAGCGGCATTACAAAGCCAACGCCCAGTCCGTACTTCCAGCCGCATATCAGCCCGCACATAATAACGGGAATGTGCATGGGCAGCAGCATATTGCCGATCTGCTGTATCTGCCCGGTAAGAAAGGGCAGATACAGTCCGACAGCCAGAAACATTGCCGAAAGCGTGAGGTCAAGCACGGGGTTTCTCTTCTTATCGGCGGGTTTATTCATATTTTCCATATTTGCGATCCCTTTCAAAGATTTCCAACATTTGTAAGAAATAAACTGCTTATACATATTATAAATGAATTAACGGCTTTTTGGAATAAACTTTTTGTTAATGCGCTTGTAAGCGTATGTTAATGCAAAGCTGTATCCCGCTCCCTGCCGTTCTGCCGTTTGTACATCCTTGTCCAGCTGATAAAGCCGTAAATATCGTTGACAAAAAAGATAACAAAGCATACTATCACCGAGACGTAGGACTTGTCCTCGAGCGCTGCGAGCGTCCAGAGAAATATCAGTATCAGGTCGTTTGCGGCATATGCGAGTGCGAAAAAAGCGCTTCTGCGGAACGTCAGGTACACCGCCAGAAAGCTCGTGGTCACGGAAAGCGTGCTCGGGAGCAGATTCGCCGTACCGAACGCGCGGAGGATAAAGTAAAACCCGACCGTCACCGCTGCCGTGAGCACAAGCATAAGCACCGCCTCGCGGCGGTGTACGCGGTTCACCCTGACCTCGGCGCGGCTGCCGCCGTAGGGGTTCTTCAGCCATGATATCAGCGCCGCTACCGACATCGGCGCAGTCATTCCGAGATAGGTGATCATCTCGCCGTAGTAGGTAAAATTGAACGAGATCACACCGTATATCACGCTGAAAATAACGATGAGCACCTGACCCGCCGGGTTGCCCTTGGCGTTCAGTATCAGCGACGTCGTACCGATAAGCGACGCGGCGAGCGTGAGATAATTCTCCCTGTCAAACAACAGGAACGCCGCCGTTATCAAGATCACCGATCCGCACCATAATGCGGTCTCCGTCCGTGAAAAGTAGTGTTTCATAATTTGCCCCCGAGGCGAGCCGCCTTTGGCAAGCCGTTTCATAGGAAATTGCGCGATCGGGCGTTTTCGCTCGACCACGCAATACTTATATATTGCGCGCCCCTTAAGGCGAGCCGCCTTTGGCAAGCCGTTTCATAGGAAACTGCGTGATCGGACTTTTTCGCTTGACCACGCAATACTTATATATTGCGCGCCCCTTAAGGCGAGCCGCCTTTTGCGAGTCGGTTCATAGGAAATTGCGGTATCGGGCGTTTTCGCTCGACCGCAAAATGCTTCCGTACAGCACGCCCTAAATCATCCCTTTTACCACCCATAACGTTCTGCTTCGTCAATGGAGCGGACTTGTCGGGGAAGGAGCGATACGCGGTTAGCTTGTGTTACGCGGAAATATTGTCGCCTAGCAGCTTTTTCAGTCTCCGCAGACAGAACGCCCATGCGAACAGCGGATACTGCCAGCAGAACAGCAGCCCCCAGAAGCACAGCGCCGACGAACCGAAGAACACAGCGCCGCATATCGAGATAATCAGCACGGCAGCCGCGCCGCCTATCGAAAAGCACGCGAACACACGGCTGACGGTTCGGAACTCCCCGGCGCTTACCGCGAATTCCTCCCGCAGTCCGAACGCCCTGAAAAAGCCGAATGTCGTCACGTTCAGCAGAAGCAGCACGATGATATAAAGTATAAGCAGCAGAACGGGAACAACATCGCTGACAAAAGAATCCAGCAGCCCCGCTCCCGCCTTGATTATCGGCGTAAAATCGGTGCCGTCCACCGTCAGATCGTCAACATTTTCCGCGAAGTCCGTTCTGATCGCCGCCAGATCGCACAGGCTGAACGAGAATATCAGCATAAACACCGTCGAGATCACCGTCAAGATCACAAACGCAATAAATTTTTTCTTCATTTCAGCACCTTTCTTCGTGATCGTCCGTCAATTCTTAAGGCTTTGCAGCGGAGCGGGGATACGTCCGCCGCGCGAGATGAACTTCGAGGAGCTGAAGCGGCTTACGGGCATAACGGGGCCGCTTCCGAACAGTCCGCCGAATTCGAGGGTCTCGCCCTCCTTCATTCCGATAGCGGGAATAACGCGCACTGCCGTGGTCTTGGAGTTGACCATTCCGATAGCCGCCTCGTCCGCGATAATTGCCGAGAGCGTGTCCGCGGGAGTGTCGCCGGGCACTACTATCATATCCAGACCTACCGAGCATACCGCCGTCATTGCCTCGAGCTTCTCAAGCGACAGCGAACCGCGGTTTACGGCGTCGATCATTCCCGCGTCCTCGGAGACGGGGATAAACGCGCCCGAGAGACCTCCGACGTGCGAGGAAGCCATTACGCCGCCCTTTTTGACCGCGTCGTTGAGCATTGCCAGACACGCGGTCGTGCCGTGCGCACCGCAGCTCTCCAGGCCGATCTCCTCCAGAATATGCGCCACCGAGTCGCCTACCGCGGGAGTGGGCGCGAGCGAAAGATCAACGATACCGAACGGCACTCTCAAGCGCCTTGAAGCCTCCGTGCCGACGAGCTGACCCATGCGGGTTATCTTGAACGCGGTCTTTTTGATTACGTCCGCTATCTCGCTTATATTCGCATCGGGGTGCTTTTCGAGCGCCGCACGAACTACTCCGGGACCCGAAACGCCGACGTTTATCTCGCAGTCGTACTCGCCCACGCCGTGGAACGCGCCCGCCATAAAGGGGTTGTCCTCGGGAGCGTTGCAGAATACGACAATTTTTGCCGCGCCGAAGCAGTGGTCGTTCTTGGTCTTTTCGGACGCCTCGCGGATGATCTTACCCATCATCGACACCGCGTCCATATTTATGCCCGCCTTGGTCGAGCCTACGTTGACGGAGGAGCATACGTTGGTCGTCTCGGCAAGCGCCTCGGGTATCGACTCGATAAGCTCCTTATCTCCCGCGGAGAATCCCTTGTGGACGAGCGCGGAGTAGCCGCCGATATAGTTCACGCCCGTGCCCTCGGCAACGCGCTGAAGCGTCCGGGCGTACTTCACGGGCTCGCCCGATGCCGCCGAAACGATAGCTATCGGGGTAACCGAGATGCGCTTGTTGATTATCGGTATGCCATATTCCTTTTCGATGTCCTCGCCCGTCTTGACGAGGTTCTCGGCTTTGCGCATCATTTTCTCGTAAATTTTCTCGCAGGCGCGGTCGGCGTCGCTGTCTATGCAGTCGAGGAGGGAGATTCCCATAGTGGTGGTGCGTATGTCGAGGTTCTCCTCCTGGATCATCTTTATCGTTTCCAGTATATCGCCTGTATTAAGCATTGGTTTTCCCCCTTAAATCTTATGCATGGAGTTAAAGATATCCTCATGCATTACATGAATTTGCAGCCCCATTTCCGTACCCGCCGCTTTGAGCTTTTCGGCAAAATCGATGTAGTCCGTTGTAAGCCGAGATATCTCTATCATCATAGTCATTGCGAACAGATCCTGCATGATCGTCTGTGTAACGTCCATAACGTTTGCCTTGTATTCGGCGCATATACCGCTCACCTTGGCGAGTATACCCACCGTGTCCTTACCGATAACGGCAACTACTGCTCTCATAATTCCTCCTGTTCTGCGGTCAAAATGTCTAAAAATTTGCCCCGCAACCGTTGATTTTTTATATCTTCTTCTCTATTATACTAAAAAATTTCAAAAAAGTAAATCTATTCCTAGACAAATTTGAAAATTTGTGATAAAATAATAAAAGTAGAGAAAAGTCAATACCTATTTATGTATATTTTTCAGTATTGACGGCAAAAGAGAGAGAAAGGGCAATTTACAGGAAATGGGAAATGAAGTGTTGATCGATATACATAACCACTCGAACCTATCCTCCGACGGCAGCGACGAGCCTATGGATATGGCGGCGCGGGCATATGAACTGGGCGTTTCGCATTTCGCGCTCACCGATCACATCGAGCTTGATGAGTTTGGCGACGGAGAGTGGGACTACCGGGCGGCTATCGACAAGTCGCGCCCGACGTTCGAGCGGCTTCGCGATGAGTTTGACGGAAGGATGAAGATATATTACGGCGCGGAAATAGGTCAGCCGCTGTACGACCTGCCTACCGCCGAGGAGATACTCGCGGAGCACGACTACGATTTCGTTCTCGGTTCGGTTCACCGTACCGAGCATTACGAACATATGAGCCGTATCCCCGACACGGAGTTTGACAGGCGGCGCGTGCTGTCTGAGTATTTCGACGAGATGCTGAAACTCGTGGAGTGGGGACGGTTCTGCTCGCTCGCGCACATCACGTTCCTTATGCGGTTTGTCAGCATCGACACACCGTCGGGGCTGGTCACGGACAAGGATAAGCGCTGCAATGCCGTTTTCGAGGTGTACCGACCGATAATCGATAAAATTCTGGAAACAATTGTAAAGAAGGACATCGCCCTTGAGGTCAACTCCTCGGGCTATCGCCGCGGGCTCGGCGAGCCCATGGCGGGCGCGGCGTTCATCAAGCGCTACCGAGAGCTCGGCGGCAGGATGATAACCGTAGGCTCCGACGCGCACCAGACCTGCGACGTCGCAGCCGATATACCCGAGAGCCTTGCGCTGCTGCGGGAGCTCGGATTTAACGAGGTATGCGTGTTCGAGAAGCGCGAGCCGAGATTTATTAAGATAGATTAAATTATCAGAGAGGACTGTATTACTTATGAATACTAACAAACTGCTGGATATTCTGCGCCGCAACGCGCGATTGTCAAACAACGAGATCGCCGTAATGCTCGGCGAGACCGAGACTGCCGTTGCCGACGAGATCTCGCGGTTGGAGCGCGAGGGCATCATCATGGGCTACTCCGCGATAATCGACGAGGAAAAAGCCGACGAGAACGGCGTCACCGCCATCATCGAGCTGAAGATCACGCCCGTAAAGGACTGCGGCTTTGACGATCTCGCGCATACCATTATGGGATATGAGGAGGTCGACAGCGTGTTCCTGCTTTCGGGAGCGAACGATCTTTCGGTGACAATCTCGGGCACAAGCCTGCGCAATGTCGCGCTGTTTGTCTCGGAGCGCCTTGCCGTTCTGGACGGCGTATTGTCTACGACCACGCATTTCATTCTGCGCCGTTATAAGGAAAAGGGGCATATTTTCAACGAGGACGATTTTGACGACAGGGGGCTGGTTTCCCCGTGATGGATTACGATAAACTGATACCGCAGAAAATTCGGGATATCCAGCCGTCGGGCATACGTAAGTTTTTCGACATCGCGCAGCACGTCGAGGGCGTTATCTCGCTGTCTATCGGCGAGCCCGACTTCAAGACCCCGTGGGCTGCCCGCAAGGAGGCTATAAATATCCTCGAAAAGGGCAAGACCGCTTACACCGCAAACAGCGGGCTTATGGAGCTGCGAAAGACCGTCTGCAAATATCTGCACGATTTCATAAACACTGACTACGATCCCGAGACCGAGACGATAATAACCGTCGGAGGCTCGGAGGCTATCGATCTTGCGGTGCGCGCGCTGGTTGAGCCGGGCGACGAGGTGCTTGTTCCCGAGCCGAGCTTTGTATGCTATTCGCCGATCGTGTCGATGATGGGCGGCTCCGCCGTGCCTATCGTCACGAAAGCCGAGGACAAGTTCCGCTTGACGGCTGCGGCGCTTAAGGAGAAGATCACACCGCGGACGAAAATGCTCGTCCTGCCGTACCCCAACAACCCCACGGGCGCTGTTATGCGCCGCGAGGATCTGGAGGCGGTCGCGGAGGTGCTGCGCGGCACAAACATAGTCGTTGCATCCGACGAGATATACGCGGAGATGACATATAACGGCGTAAGGCACGTCTCTATCGCCGAGATGGAGGGTATGCGCGAGCGGACGCTTGTCATAAGCGGCTTCTCCAAGGCATACGCTATGACAGGCTGGCGGCTCGGATATGTCGCGGGTCCTCAGCCGATAATAAAGCAGATGCTCAAGCTGCATCAGTATTGCATTATGTCAAGCCCGACCGTCAGTCAGTACGCGGCTATTGTGGCAATGGAGAAGTGCGCGGACGATGTGGCGAGAATGGTCGGGGAGTACGATATGAGGCGGCGGCTTGTCGTTAAGGGCTTCAACGATATGGGGCTTGAATGCTTTGAGCCGGAGGGCGCGTTCTATGTGTTCCCGTGCATAAAGTCAACGGGAATGACGAGCTCGGAATTCTGCGAACGGCTGGTGTACGAGAAGAAGGTCGCGGTCGTGCCCGGTTCGGCGTTCGGCGAGAGCGGCGAGGGCTTCGTGAGAGTATCCTACGCGTATTCGGTAACGCATCTGACTACTGCGCTGGCGAGAATACGCGAATTTCTTGATGAACTTAAAGGCAAATAATTCCTTAGGAGTTGAATTTTTTGAACAAAATGTCACTGTGCGCTTACGCCAAGCTTAACCTGTACCTTGATATCACGGGAAAGCGCAATGACGGGTACCACCTATTGGAAACGGTCATGCAGAGCATAGACCTCTTCGATATTGTAACAATAACGATGAGCGACGCTGCGGGCGCGACCTCGGTCGAGTGTTCTAACCCGGACATTCCCTACGGCAGGAAGAATATCTGCTATAAGGCGGCAAATTACTTCTACACCGAGGCTCGGCGCTATCCCGCCTGTGAGATATTCATCGATAAGCGGATCCCGTGGGCGTCGGGAATGGGCGGCGGCAGCGCGGACGCGGCGGCGGTGATAGTCGGACTGAACAAGATGATGGGCGAGCCGCTCGGTATGCAGCAGATGCTCAGAGTCGCGGCGAAAACGGGAGCGGACGTGCCGTTTTGCGTGGCGGGAGGCACTAAGCTGTGCAGAGGGATCGGCGACGATATCCGCGGCGAGGCAGACTTTCCCGAGCGTGTGTATCTGGTGGTTATGCCCGATTTCCGTTGCGACACTCACGGCGCTTATATGAGCTACGACAAAGATCCCCTGCCGCAGAGAAACGCGATGAAACGTTTCCTGAAGTCTGGAGAGGACTTCCCGAAAATGCTGTACAATGTGTTTAAGGAGCTGTACGAGAACGGGAAGATCGATGATATCATCGCAAAGCTCAAGGAAAACGGCGCGCAGGGCGCGAACCTTACGGGGAGCGGCGCGGCGGTGTTCGGAGTGTTTCCCGACGAGCAGACGGCGGCGGACGCGGCAAAGGCGTTCCCGAGCTATTTCACGGCAGTCTGCAAGCCGCTGGGATACGGAGTTCGGGTAATTGACGAGAGTTGAAGAACTGACATTTTGCGGAACAGGAGGTAATATATGGTCATATTGACTAATCATGTCGGGAAGATAACGATCTCTCCCGAGTATTTCTCGGAGCTTATCGGTAATACGGTAACAAAGTGCTTCGGCGTTATCTCGATGAACGTGTCGGGAATACGCGATACGCTTGCGGCGGCGTTTCCGCTGAAAAATAAGAAGGTGAACGAGCGCGGGGTAAGGGTCAGGTTCGTCAAGGACAAGCTGCTGATAGACCTGCATATCTCGCTGATGTACGGCGTGAATATGAACGCGGTCGTTCGGTCTATAATCAACAAGGTCGGTTATACGGTGGAGCAGAGCACGGGTATCGGCGTGGAAAAGGTAAACGTATTCGTGGATTCTATAAGAGTGTGACGCAGGTTTAAGGAAACGCCGATGTTTATAAATTTAAAGCCTTATTTTATGCGGTTTTCCCCGCCGCAGGCGGGGGAAAACCGCGATTAAATCGGTATTAAATGCTCTGCAATTAAATTTAAGGAAGGAAAACTGTAAAATGACGATTTCGGGAAAGCTCCTTCGCGACGCCGTTATTTCGGGAGCAAACAATATTTACAATCACAAGCAGGAGGTCGACGAGCTGAACGTATTCCCCGTGCCGGACGGCGATACGGGAACAAATATGTCGATGACCATCAAGAACGCGGTCGGAGAGCTGCATAATACCCCCGACAGCGCGACTGTCGGCGAGGTGGCGAAAAAGGCGGCTTCGGCGATGCTGCGCGGCGCGCGGGGAAACTCGGGAGTTATTCTTTCATTGATATTCAGAGGACTGTCCAAGGGCTTGTCGGGCAAGGAGACAGCCACTGCCGCCGATCTGTCCGCGGCGCTCAAGATAGGCGTTGACGCGGCTTATAAGTCGGTTATGAAGCCCACCGAGGGCACGATACTGACCGTCGCGCGCGAGGGATACGAGAACACCGTCTCCGACGCGGCGAAGGATATCTCGGCGGCGGAGTTCCTTGAGAAGTACATCGAGGCGGCTAAGGTATCGCTGGAAAAGACCCCCGAGCTGCTCCCGGCGCTTAAAAAGGCGGGCGTTGTGGACGCGGGCGGCAAGGGCTTTATCGTGATACTCGAGGGTATGCTCGGCGTTCTTTCGGGCGGCGCGATGGTGCAGAGCGAGGACGAGGTCAAGCCTTCGGCTCCCGCGGCTGTCGCTGCGGCGGAGCAGGAGATAAAGTTCGCGTACTGCACGGAGTATATCGTACACCGCGGTACAAACAAGGACGTTTCGGCTCTCCGCGCGTATCTTGAGACTATAGGCGACTGCGTTGTCGTTGTCGACGACGAGGAGATAATCAAGGTGCACGTCCACTCCGATCACCCCGGAAAGGCTATCGAGGAGGGTCTGAAGTTCGGCGAGCTGACCAAGGTCAAGATCGAGAATATGCGCGAGCAGCACAACAATGTCATTAAGGCGGACAAGGCTGCACAGACCAACAGAAAAGCTCCCGTTCCGCCGACTAAGGACACCGGATTTGTTGCGGTCGCGGCAGGTGCGGGCATCGAAGCGCTGTTTAAGGATCTCGGCGTTGACAATGTAGTCCGCGGTGGTCAGACCATGAACCCGTCCACCGAGGATATTCTCGAGGCGGTCGGACAGACTCCCGCGCACAATGTTTTCGTTCTGCCGAACAACAAGAACATCATTATGGCGGCGGAGCAGGCGGTCAAGCTTGCGGACAGGAACGTGTGCGTATTGCAGACGAGGACGATACCGCAGGGTATCTCGGCGATGATGAGCTACGATCCCGACGGCGATTTCAAGGCGAACAGAAGCACTATGACCGAGGCTATCGACCACGTTGCGAGCGGTCAGATAACGTTCGCGGTGCGCGACAGCGAATACGACGGTCACAAGATAAAGCAGGGCGAGATTCTGGCGATGGACAACGGCAAGATCGTGTTCACCGAGAAAAACCTCACCAAGTCGCTGATAAAGCTCACCAAGCGCCTTATAAGCTCGGCTTCGAGCTACATCACCGTAATGTACGGCTCGGACGTTTCGGACGAGGACGCGAACGAGGCTTTTGAGGCGCTGCGCGCGAAGATAAGCAGCGATATCGATATTGTGCTGGTAAACGGCGGTCAGCCCGTGTATTACTACATAATCTCGGTGGAGTGACACGGTATGGAAATAACGTACCTCAAGGGCGTGGGTCCTAAAAAGGCGGAGCTGTACAAGCGGCTCGGCATTGAAACTGTCGAGCGGCTGACGGAGCATTACCCGCGCGATTATGTGGATTTTACGGATACAAAGACTATACGCGAGGCGGAGATAGGTGATATCTGCGCCTTTCGCGCAGTTGTGGCAAGTAAGCGCTATCCGGGCTCGTATGCGTCGAGGGTGTCGGTTTATAAGGCGCTGCTGACGGACGGCGAGGGCGAGATCACGGCGGTATTTTTTAACTCGCAGTATATTTTTGACAGGCTGAACGTAAACCAAGAGTATATTTTTTACGGCAAGATCGGCGGCGATCTTATGGATCTGCAAATAAACTCTCCTCAGTTCGTGCTGCCTAACGAGGAGGGGCTTATCCCGAAATACCCGCTCACATCGGGACTTACGAACAATGTTCTCATCTCGAATATGAAAACGGCGCTCGCCGCAGTCAAGCGCACCGAAAACCTCCCCGCGGATATCGTCGAGCGCTTTTCGCTGCTCGGCGCGGACGAGGCTATGCGGAAGATACATTTCCCGAAAAGCCGTGATGAGTACCAAGCGGCGCGGAAACGCTTGGTGTTCGAGGAGCTGCTCACGCTTAAGCTTGGGCTGTCGCAGCTTAAGAACTGCGGCAGAATGTTATCGGGTGCGGTTATGACCGACGTTGACCTGAGCCGCTTTTATGCCTCGCTGCCGTTTACGCCGACCAACGCTCAGCTCAAAGCCGTTGACGACTGCATTGCCGATATGAAGAGACTGTATCCGATGAACAGGCTTATACAGGGTGACGTCGGCTCGGGCAAGACGCTGGTCGCGGCAGCGGCGGCGTATTTCGCGCGCTGCAACGGCTTTACAACGCTCGTTATGGCTCCGACAGAAGTGCTTGCCCGTCAGCACTATGACACGTTCAGCGGTTTTCTGGAGCCCCTGGGAGTGACTATCGGGCTGCTGTCGGGGAGTATGACCGCCGCCGAGAAAAGGGAAATGCGCGCCGCCGCCGAAAACGGCGAGATCGAGGTGCTTATCGGTACTCACGCGCTTATACAAAAGTCTGTCAACATAAAGCGGCTTGGGCTCGTCATCGTTGACGAGCAGCATCGTTTCGGCGTGGGGCAGCGCTCCGCGTTAGCGGAAAAGGGCGCAGGCAGGATGCCTGCGCAGTTGCCCCAAGAGGGCGGCACGGACGCCGCCCTGCTAAGGGCAACAGGCGCAGACAGGATGTCCGCGCAGTTGCCCCAAGAGGGCGGCACGGATGCCGCCCTGCTAAGGGCAACAGGCGTGGCTCCGCATATTATGGCAATGTCGGCTACGCCTATTCCACGAACATTAGCGCTTATAGTTTACGGCGATCTGGACGTTTCGATACTGAACGAAATGCCGAAAGGACGTATACCCGTCAAGACCTATGCGGTGGATTCGAGCTTCCGCGCGCGTGTGTATAACTTCATAAAAAAGCATATCGCCGCCGGGCGGCAGGCGTTCATAGTCTGCCCGAGGGTCGAGCAGAGCGAGACCGATACGGGCGCTGCCGAGAAAAAGAGCGCTATCGAGTATTACAACACGCTGACAAACGGTGACTTCGCGGGGATACCGACGGGCTTGCTGTACGGGAAGATGAAGCAGACAGATAAGGACGCTGTGATGAACAACTTCCGCGACAACAAGCTTAAGCTTCTCATCTCGACGACGGTCATCGAGGTCGGTATCGACGTGCCGAACGCGGTCGTTATGCTGATCGAGAACGCCGAGCAGTTCGGGCTTTCGCAGCTTCACCAGCTGCGCGGGCGCGTCGGACGCGGCAGTGCGGAGAGCTTCTGCATATTGATGACGGACAGCAAATCGGAATATACCCGCGCCCGCACTAAGGCGATGGTCGACACAGCGGACGGCTACAAGATAGCGGATATCGACTTGCAGCTGCGCGGTCCGGGTAACTTTTTCGGGCGTGAGCAGAGCGGTCTGCCGCCGATGCGCGTTGCGGACCTCGCGGACGATTCGGGACAGCTTGACGAGATTGACAAGCTCGCTGAGGAGATACTACGCACCGACGCGCGTCTCGAAAAGGAAAAGAACGCAGGGCTGCGCGCGAACGTCGCAAAGCTGTTCGGGAATGTTGACGAATACGGGTGGAATTGATATTAAGAATCGCCTTTTATTACGTTTCATATAAAATTACGGTGCCGAGCGAAAATGCTCGGCACCGTAATTTTTTTATACCGCACGTCCTTTGTGCAGGGCGCTTTCGATTATTAGTCGTCGATTATCGTGCAGATCACGAGATAAGCCTTTTTGCCTTCCCATTCCACCGGGGTAGCTTGGGCTTTTATCTTCTTTTTTATTACCGGGCTTATCATCTCGATCGGACGGCTCTTTCCGTTTTCCGTAAGGTACCGTATCGGACACTGCGGGAACAGATGATCGCCGCAGATAACAGTACTGCACTTCTCGCCGAGCTTTCCGGCTCCGATACCTTTTTCGGTCAGCTTGTTGAGGTAGAGCAGTTTGTTCGTGCCGTCCTCAACGATGTACAGGTACTGCGGATAGTTGTCGAGGATAGACTTGAGGGAGTTCGCGTAATTGCTTGAACGCGTCCTGAAACGCTCCCTTAGCAGGAATATCGACAGCACCTTTGACAGGAACACCAGCGAGTCGATCTGATCCTGTGTCCAGAAGCGGTTGCTTCGGCACTCGTCGAATCCGACAAAACCCTTGAATGCTCCATCTTCGACGATTGCGCACTGAAGCACCGACTTGATGTTCTGCCGCGCGAGGATATCGCGCTGAGGCGTTTTCAGTTCATTTATGTCATGGCAGTAGAATATGCCGTCGTCGTTCATATTCGCGTAGTAGTCGCCGCCCAGATCGTCCTTGTAGGAGACCATTTGCAGCGTGTCTATCTCGGACGGCACTCCAGAGTTGCACCACTCAAAGGTGTTGTTGGTGTACAAGCCGTCGTCGGTATCCTCGAAGATGTACATACGGCTCACGTCGTAGGTCTTTCCGACGAGCTCGAGCATCTGTTTTATGCCCTCGTTTATGTCAACGCTGGTGTACAGCGCACTGAAGATGCGCATTGCGATGGAAGCCGTCTCTCCGCCCGGATTGCTGCTCAGGACAATGTTCGTCCTGCCTTGCTTTACAGCCTCTTCGGTACGGTATGTGCCCTCCTGCATGGAATACTGATCGAACAGCACAACGCAGTTCTTGCCGTTGTTTTTTGCCTGATAAAGCGCGCTGTCGGCTTGCTTGAGGAGCTGGCGGTAGCTGCGGTTGTCGGGATTTACCGCCGCAACGCCGACACTGCTCTTTACGCCGCCGTCCATGGGAACTTCGATCTCTTTGATCTTCTGCAATACCTGCTCGCCCTTTTTCTCGGCAAGCGCGGCGGTCGCGTGCGGCATAAACACGAAGAACTCGTCGCCGCCGTAGCGCCCTACTATATCCGTATCGCGGAACGTGCTCTTTACGGTATCCGCGAACTTTTTCAGGAACTCGTCTCCGAACATATGTCCGAGGCTGTCGTTTATGCTCTTGAAGTCGTCCACGTCTATCATCAGCAGCGCGCCGCCTGTGCTGCGCTCCAGTTCCGCCTTTACAAGCTCCTCGGTGGTAGCCTTGTTATAGATATTTATGCACAGCGAGTCGTACATTGCCTTTGCCTGAATGCTCTCAAGCCGTGCCATCTCGTCGTCTACGTCCTCGATTTTTCCGATTATATCGAACACGCTGCCGTCGGTGTCGCAGAGGCTCTTAAAGAACGCCTTGTAGCGTCTCGGGTAGCCGTCAACGTCTATTTTTACGGGGATCTCGCGCGTTCCGGGCGTTTCTGAGAGCGTTTTCAGAAGCGAGACAAACCCCGGGCGGAAGCTCTGCTGGATAAGCGTGAAAGCGTCCGGATCCTTACTGATCTGCTCAAAGGCAACGAACTCATTACCGCTTGTGTAGCTGTGCCGCAGATAGGACAACTCGTCCTTTTCGGGATCGTAGTTGAAAACGATCGTGCCCGTTTCTTCAAGCAGCACCTGATACATCTGCTCCTGCACGGCGGCGCGGCGCTGACTTTCTATACGCTCGGTTATATCGGAGACCGCCGCGTACAGCAGCGTTTCGCCGTCCTCTTCAAGAATGCGGTAGCTGACGTTCAGCCAGAAACGCGTTCCGTCGCTGCGTACGCTGTCCAATATGTAGCTATCCTCGGCGCCGTTCTCAAACGAAGCGTTCTTGAGGAAGCTGCGGGCAGTCCCGACAGCTTCGTCTGAATTATTGTCGGAAATGCGGAATATCGAATAAATATTGTCGCTGAGATATACGGGAACGATCTCGTTGTTTTGCAGACGGAAAACGCCTACTCCGAGCGGGATATGGCGCACCGTTCTGCGGAGGAGCTCGTCGGTCTTTTCGGCTTTCATTCTCGCGGTGACTTCATCGTGTACAAGATTTATCGTACACAGCGACTTGGTAACGTTCCCATTTTTAGCGCGGGTGAGCGTTATCGTAAGCCTGCACCACTTAAAGCTGCCGTCTGCCATTTTCAGGCGGACAATAACGGATTCGGAACCGTCGGAGGTGTACAGCCTTTTGAGGAACTCCGTAAACAATCCCTTGTCTTCGGAATAAACTATGGGAGCCTTGCTGAACTCGCCGGAATCCATGAATACGTTTTTGTCAAGCTTTGCCGCCCAATACTCCTTGATAGACGGAGAGCAGAAAGTGTGACCCGTAATGTGATCGGATTCGATGACGGTGGTGTTGGTCTGCTCGGCGACGAGCTTATACAGCCGATTGGTCTCCTCGACCTGTGCCATGGTGAGCGAGTTATCAAAACGTGCTTTGTCACGGCTGAACATCATACAGGTGTCGCTGCCGGAGCGCACCATGACCATACCGAACGTATGGTACTCGCCGTCTCCGAACGCATCAAGGACACGCACCTCACTGTAAAAATCGGTGAAGTCGGGATTGGAGGAAGGAGCCAGGTAGATATTGCGCAGAATATCTCTGTCGTCGGGGTGTACATATTTATCCGCCCATCCGGTTATGACATATTCCATGGGAAGCGGTTTCGCCTCTGCGGCTCTTTCGGGAAGTCTGCGGCTGGAGAGGAGCTTTGTCGTCATGCTGCGGTAATTCAGCTCGAAAACCTCGTCGTACAGCCCCGCGGACGCGTTCGCCATTCGCTCGGCAATACGGCTTTCAGCCCTTGAGCGCTGCTGCGTAACGTCGTTTACGGCAACTATAAAGCCGCCCGCCTCCTCGGTACTTATGAGGTTAATACGAACTATACTGCGGCTCCCGTCGGAGCGGCGTATACGGATATCGCGCCGCAAAATCCCGTTTTTGTTCACGATCGAGAGCATAGAATCAAGCCGTCTGCTGTTAGGGCGGGCGTTCAGGACATCATAAAACTTATCGTTGGCGTAGGCTATTTCAGCGTTTCCGCCGGAGCGTTCCACAAGCGCGATACCGCCGTCAAAGTTACGCATTATGGCTTCGAGCTTGAGCTTGTTGGAATACTGCTCCGTCACATCGTTGAACGCAATGCAGAACTCCGAGTTTCCGAGCGAGATGTGTGTTCCGTTAAGAAAAAGCAGATTGCCGTTTTTGCCGTATCTGCGGACGGTAGCGCGCACAGCCTTGCCGCTCTCGGCAGCCTCGGCGCAGGCCTTCGCGGATATCTCGATGTCCTCGGGTCGGAATTTTTTCCAGACGTCCGCGCAGTCCTCGCCGAGCTCCTCCTGCGCGTAACCCATAATACGTCTATAGCCGTCGTTTACACGTAGTACCTCAAGTCTGCCGTCGGTCAGCCTGTAAATGCCGTAGCCGTCGTATGCTTCTTCCGCAAACTTTGAAATTACAAAATAGTCTTTTTCCATTTATTTACCAGCCTTATCAGCAATATGTGAGAGTTACAGCGGCAGCGCTGCACGGGGGAAGAACGGCTGCCGCGCGTCCGTTTTCCGTTTTCACGTCAAGCGGCTTTATGACAACGTTTTCGGGGTGCACGAAGTCATTTTTCGCGTGACATTCGCCCGTGAGTATGCGTCCTTCGGCGCTTGTGATGCCGCCGAACGGCGCGCCGATATCGATCGTGAACTCCTTATCGAGCGAGCAGTTGGAGACGGTGAGCGTGATCCTGCCGTCCTCGGAAACGCTCGCCGACTGCGAAACGCAGGGGATATCGCCCGAGGCGTTCTCGTTCTCTACGTGGCTGTATATCAGCGTTGCGTCCTGGTGTTCCTTGTACAGATCGAATATGTGATAGGTCGGGGTCTTTATCGTCATATCGCCCTCGGTCAGCAGGATAGCCTGCAATACGTTGACCGCCTGAGCGATATTCGCCATGAAAACGCGGTCGGAGTGCGCGTTGAAGATATTCAGGTTGATAGCCGCGACTATCGCGTCGCGCATGGTGTTCTGCTGGTAGAGGAATCCCGGTTCCGTGCCCGGCTCAACGTCGTACCACGTACCCCATTCATCGACGATAAGACCGACCTTGCGCTGCGGGTCGTAGCGATTCATAATGCCGCTGTGTCTGGTTATCAGCGTGTCGATGCTGAGAGTGCGGCGTATTGTGTCGTAGTATTCCTCCTCGGAGAAGTCGGTCGCGCTGCCCTTGTGCTCCCAATTGCCCGTAGGCACCGTGTAATAATGCAGCGACAGCCCCTGCATACCCCACGCGCCGATATTTTTCATACAGACGTCCGTCCAGTTGTAGTCGTCGGCGTTGGGCCCGCAGGCTATTTTGAAGAGCTTATTTCCCGAGTATTCGCGGCAGAAGGTCGCGTAGCGGCGGTAGTTGTCGCAGTAGAACTCGGGTGTCATATTGCCGCCGCAGCCCCAGCTCTCGTTTCCGATACCCAGATATTTCAGCTTCCACGGCTTTTCTCTTCCGTTTTTCTTTCGCAGATCCGCCATGGGCGAGATACCGTCGAAGGTTATGTATTCTACCCACTTCGCGAGTTCCTCGACCGTGCCGCTGCCGACGTTCGCGCTGATGTACGGCTCGCAGCCGACAAGCTCGCAGAAGCGCATAAACTCGTGCGTGCCGAAGCTGTTATCCTCGACTACATGTCCCCAGTTGGTGTTGACCATTTTCTTTCGCACCGACAGCTCGCCGATGCCGTCCTGCCAGTGGTATTCGTCCGCGAAGCAGCCGCCCGGCCAACGCAGCACGGGAAGCTTTATCTGCCTGAACGCGTCTATAACGTCCTTTCGGAAGCCCTCCGTATTCGGTATGGAACTGTCCTTGCCGACATAGATGCCGTCATAAATACAGCGTCCCAAGTGTTCCGAGAAGTTAGAATATATTTCCTTTCGTATTTTGCCCCGCCGGTCGAGCGGATTTACGGTGAGCCTTAACGTTTTCATGCGTTCCCCTTTCAGCGCGGATCTGCCGACCTTTCCGCGCGCTCGTAATATCCTCAAAAATGTTAAACAATACCATATTAATTTTACAATAAAATTCCGAAAAAGTCAAGGGAATATATGTATAATAAAGCCGTATAAAGTTTTTTTTAACGTAATTGCACATAAAAACGCTTAATATGCGGTTCATTATGGGCGAATTGTCAGCAAACTATGAAAAGTATTTACAT
>CAMWVP010000003.1 GCA_947177735.1 uncultured Clostridia bacterium | reverse complement strand
TTTTGTTTAGCAACTTTATTTTACCAGATTTTTGCCTATCTCTCAATATTTTTTTACTAACTTGTCCAATATCTATTGTAGCACAACAAAGATTTTTAAGAAAATTTTGCCAGACCCCTTGACAAATATTAAAAAAAAGTGTATAATATTATAGTCACGGAAGCGTATCGAAGTGGTCATAACGGGACTGACTCGAAATCAGTTGTACCTCACGGTACCGTGGGTTCGAATCCCACCGCTTCCGCCATATAACCAGCAAACCGCACAACAATGCGGTTTGTTCTTTTGTTCCCCTTGAAAATCCCTTGAAAATTCGAGAAAAAGCATTTTCGCGTATAACCCTACTTACTGATAAAAAATAATGTTATTTCTTATATTCCACCTAGAAGCTAAAAAATCCTACATTTCGCACAATATCTTATTGAAATTATTTGCAACTGATACAAAATCCAAAAAGTATCGGGGTATTCCAAGAAAAACTTAGAATACCCCGATACCATTACTTCATAAGAACATCTACCCTACTCTGCACAACCTTAGCAGTATACCCCGCTACAGTCAGTCTCTTAACACGCTCATCTCCGTTCCCCCAATCACCCCGAATAACCTCCAGAGCAATCTCATCGACGGTTTTCTGCCCCAAAGCAGATATATCGAAAGAATTTACCCAACCATAGACAGTGGATCCGCCTCCGCATTCCGCTATCAGATGATAAGGGTGAGCCGCACCATTTGCGATACGGGATATTTTAGCTGCCCCGGGCTTACAGTTTGTGCCACGAGCAGCGCTGCTACTTGTATAATGTGTAGTACCGCTAAAATTCACAATATCTCCGACATTGAAACTTACTGAGGAAACGCTGGGCTTTGCACCCGAACTAGAAGTCGCAACTCCCAAAACCCCATAGTACTTGTTCAAGTCGCCCAAATTCCTAGAAATGCCGTTCTCAACAATCACGTTGCTAACCTGAGAGTTAAACTTCAAGGTACCCATACCGCAAACCTTGATAGGGTCAAGCAAATCACCCGAATAGTAAATATTTGGATTTTTGTCATAATTGTCAATTATTGTAAAATGTAAGTGAGCACCGTAAGACAGCCCTGTATTACCCACATATCCGATAATTTGTCCTTTCTTAACACTCTGTCCGACTTTAACGGGCGGCGTGGAAACCATATGCGCATACAACGTAGCCCTACCATCAGCATGTTTAAGAATAACACGATTTCCAAACCCATCGTTATGAGCCACAGTATCGGCATTCACAACAACGCCGTCAGCGGCGGCTTTAATAGAAACACCTTGCGCCGCCGCAATATCTACTCCGTTATGCCAACCGCTTGACCAGCTCGAACCTTTCTCGCGGAAAATCGTAGAAATACTTGCATTGGCAGTGTCAACGATATCACTTAGTTTAGCGTAAGTCACCTTTGTGGGGTCAGGGGCTGTTGCAGCAGGGATTTTCAAATACCCTTTAACCTTATCCCTGAACCAGTTCATGTTCTTCCCGAATTTGGAAAGCCAGTTATCAGGATCTCCGTGAGCACTCGCATACCCTCTCGCATTGGCTTCCTTATGAGAGACTACATTATCTATCTTAATGGTGGGGTATGTACTCATAAGTTCAGCGCAAAACTTAGCAGCCAGATCAAAAGCTGTCTCAAAGTAAATTTTATCGGTCAGCCCATCCTCGCATATCTCAAATTGAATGTAGGCGGGGTCGTAGTTGTAAGTCCCCTTTGAACCGCGACCACAACCCCAACAGCAAATATCATACGGGAGTATCTGAACCCCCTTAACCACACCATTCTTATCCTTGCCTATAACAGCATGAGGATTTACATCTGTTCCGTCATTCCCGAAATAGTTCTTGTAAACGTTTTCCCCGCAAATAGACGGTAAATTTACATACCGTTTTAGGTATGGATTATTACACCCCGTAGAATGTACAACGATGCCCGAAGGTTTTCCTCCGGACATTTTTTTGTTAGCCTTATAGCAATCACTCCAAGTTGCCAATGCTTTAAGCATTACACTCATAAAAACCACTCCCTTTAAGAGATAACGATTCCCTCACTGTTCAACTGCTTTACCGCAGCCTCAATGGCAGCGTTCACACTATCCTCATTAACATAAAATCCATTTTTGGCAAGGAAATCAAGAACATACTGCTTTTTCTCCTCTCCCCTTTTTGTGCCTTTATAGATTTGTTCTGCTGCCGCAACAGCGATCTTGACCCAAGCGATCAATTCCTCTCTTTGTTGCGATGAAGTTTTAGACTTGATCCACGGAATAACAAAGACGGAAATATCCGCTGCTATAAGCGCAATCACAGCATTAACAATTGCAGTAACATCAATAGTCATTATACAATACCTCCCATAGCATTAACAAGTTTAACAATATCATCTACTTGCTCCGGCGGAGTTTCCTTGACAGCCGCAAGTGCTATCTTCATCGTATTCTCCTTTTTTGCTTTCCAAAAATAAAAAGCGTTAGAAGCCGTGATTTCCGCATAAGCCGCCAATGTCACCATTCCTATTGTTGATACGTCAAACCCTTTAAATGCACCTAAAACAATAACAGCCGTCAAAACAAATCCTATCATATAACTTATAAAAACTATCTTTTTACTAGTAGTAAACTTATCCTTTTCTCTTGTATTTTTCTTAGCGTTCTTTCTCGGAGCCATAAAATCATCCTCCTTTACGGATTATAAAAAACAGGGCGGTAATACGCCGAGTTATTAGCTGTATTTGCCGCATATGTCCCTAAAAATTGAGAGGTTTTGAACACATATAAACTTGGCGGTGTGCCAAATCCGCTTATTTGCGGATTTGTATTCCATGAGAAATCATAAGGGGGCATTAGTCCTAAAGCGATCAAGAAATTTTTAGCTTTTTCACAAATACTATCGGCACAAGTAACTGCCGTAAATTTGACACTCATATTGCCGGTCGATACGATATCCCATTTTGTAGTGTTTGCTTTAACGCTGTTTTCCGTTGTACCTTTTCCATCGGGCGGGATTAGCTCACCAGTGGTTCCGTCTATTGCAAACCAATATTTTGAATCATTAGTTTGGTCTATTGAAGCATTAGCTCCATCATTTGCAAAGTCGCCTTTTCTTGAAATAATTTGCAATTCACGACCAATAAATCGAATACCGCCATTAAATTCTGCCGGTACCCCATGCATATCAAAAATACCATCTTCTGTACCATCATGTGAAAAAGAGTTGCCCCCAGACCCGGTTGGAGAGGTGGTAGTGTAGCCACCTCTATAAGCAGGAAACAAATTATTCTTTATACACCAAAGAGTGATAACCGTCCATTCAAGTCGGGTCATCATATGCCACCCGGTGCCGATATTTTCACAATATGTTTGCGCGAGATTTATTTTTACCGAGCTCGGCGCACGCCCTTTTTTAGATATCGCTTTATTATTTTCAACATCTCCACAATACTTCCCAATAAAGATCGAATCGACCTCTTTTCCGTCTATAATAAAAGCCGGAAACGTTTCTTCCGAATCACCTACGCCTAAGTCAGCCCACGAGCATTTTGGGATTTCAACAAAACAGTTGCCATCAACTTCCAAATCAGCGGGGGTAATAATATCATTTGGTATTCCCGCCGATTCACATGCTTCTTTACAAGTCTGAAAATACTTCACACCATCTATCTCGCGATACGGATACGCTCGGAAGAAATATTCAACCCCGTTTTCCAAATTTTCAACATAAACACTCTGTAAAGTATAATTATCAACAACGACTTTAGCGCCGTCATTAGGCGAAGCGGGATATTTCTCCGCTTGATAGCATATCTGAACTCCTGTGAGATTTTCCGCGTTGTTAAAAACCCACTTCAAAAGGACTTTCCCAGCACCACCATTTTGCGCCCAAAAATCCTTAAGCACCGCAGGCAAGTCTTCGGTGGTAACTCCACAGCCCCCTGCACCGATTATATAAACATTCGTTCCCACAATTCCCATAAGACCACCTCCCTCAATAAATAGTAACTACCCCGCTCACCGTCTTGCTTGGCAATTTCTTCGCATATAATATAATTTTGCCATCCTCAGTCTTGCCAGAAGGAGCTATCTCTGCTTCCACACATGTTGAGATACTGTGAATATCGAAATCAATATGTCCGTGGTTATCGCTTGTGACTTCATCTAATAAAACGGATGCCGAATATTCATAGCCTTCAATTGCCGATTGTAATTCCCACATATCACTTGTTATTGAAATTTGTTTTGGTGAATTATCCAGCATTTTATTTTCAATGCACTCCTTAAAAACATCAAGGTTGCCAAGTGTTACAACTTTTTCTTCATTTATAAGCCCTCTCCCCTTCCCTAAAAATTCACCTGGACGAATGAACACCAATTAACTTTTACATATTGATATCAAGTGGTTCGCCTGTGATTTCCACAAAACGTTCAGCGGAAATCTTCCCGTCCGCAACGCGTTGCGCCAATATCTCCTTTATTGTCTCCTTGCGTGATGCGGGAACCTTGTTCCACATCTGAGTGCCCGCGACCAGTCTGTTAGCCCAAATTTCGTTGACCCCCATAATCAAATACCTCCCTTTTCTGCGTCAAGCTCTGTAATAGCCTGCTCGATCATTGCGAGACGTTCCTCCTGTAAAGAATCCAGCTCGCAAACGCTGTCCTCAATGCCGACGATAGCCACACCCTGCTCGTTAATTTTAAGCGCGTGCTCAAACACTACCGTCCCCGTTTCCTGCGGGGCGACAATGACTTCATCGAGAGAGTACAGCGTTCCATTCACCGAGAGCATTTCCGCTTCGTCCTCTCCGCAGTGTATCCACGCTCCCGATTCGGTTTTTTTGCGTACATACCACGGCTCGTCGCACAAAGCAATAACACCCTCGTCCGTGACAATTTTATACATCATAGCGAATTTACTTCCTCCTTATTTTAATGTGTATATCTTTCGCAAGCTGCTCCAGCTCGTCGGGGTCAGCCGCGAAAAAAGCGTCGTTAAACAGGATAACATCGCTGAAATTCATCAGGAACTTCCCCCACTTGCGGCGGAGGAGCCGCTGCTCCTCGTCGCTGAACCGATACCCGTTCCCCGCGTCTCTGTTGGCAAAGGCGATAGCGTATGTAAGCGCACCGCGCTCTAGCCCACGCCCATCGTCATTGCACGCGAAGTGCATTTGCGCCGTTTGGCTTGTTTTGGCGCATATATGCCGACCGCACGGTGTCATTATAAAGTCACCGAGCATGGGGCACTCCGTTCCATAAGGGATATTGAGCTGCTTTCCGCAAGCCCCTATGCCGCGGAAGCGTTTATGCGTAATATATCTACCCATATGCCCTCCTTAAAGTTTGAACGCGGGAGCGAACCCATAAGAATCGAAAGCGGAGCTGTTATATGCTTCACCACTGCGACCCACCGCACAAAACTGATTAGTGGTGTCTGAGCGAACAGAACGAAGCCACCAAAAGACATCGGTAGAAGCGTCATCATGGCGATAGCGTTCTTTGCGGTTGCCATTCTTGTAGTATTCGTACTGTGCTTGCTTATCCTTTTCCGCGCTGTTTGCGAACTTTCGTGCGCCAAACACTTCAAACTCGGAAAGCAAGAAAATCTTATCACTGGTTGAGGTGACATTACTTGCTGTACTACTTTCAATACCAGAGGTTGTAATCTTACAGCCAGTATTGTCGCTGTATTTTGTGCAAGCCGAAATGGCGTTCTGCCACTCGGTGGGGAGTGCACTCAAAAAGGCTGAACAAATGGTTTTACGCATATGGCTGTTTTCCCAGCCACCTACATTGGATGCCGCAGTGTTCATTCGGAATGCCGCTGAGCTCCCGGTCAATTCATAATCACTATCGCAGAAAGCAATATCCCTGCCATATGAGTTCTTTCCTATAATGAAATGCACACCGTTTCCCTCTATGGACTTATTGTGGTTTATTCCGAGTATGACAGCCTTGTACGTTCCATTTATAGAGAGCTTTCCGACCGTGCCTTTTATGAGGATATCTATCGTGTCGCCCGGTTTCCAATAGTTGCCGCCCTGCCCCGAGTCCGCGATCTCCTTGATCTGCGCGGGAGTATTCTCCGAGAGTGTGGCAGATACTACTTTGCAAGTGACTGCGATAGTCTTGTTCGCCGGAGCGTTGTAGTTGCTGTCTCCCGCGACCTTTACCGTGATAGTCGCGCTGCCCGTCTTGACCGCCGTGATCGTTATTTTGTTACCCGATACCGCGACAGTCGCAACGTCCGTATTCGACGAGCTTGCCGTTACCGCTCCCGTTGTACCCGTCTTTGTAACCGTGATCTCCTTGTTGAGCGCTGAGCTTGTCAATGAAGCCGAAGTCGCCGAAAGCGTGAACGAGCTGTTTGCCTTTGCTATCGTCCACGACACCTCTTTCGGAGTCAATGTGCCATCGATCCAGATGTACGGGTCTATCGGCGTAAACGTCGCGGTGTAAGTTCCGACGTTCTTTTGAGCGGTGACGGCAATAGTCATCTTGTTCGCGTCGTAGTAGTTCCACGCGGGAGTCTGATTTGCCCCCGTGTAGGTAAGCGTACCGCTCTGCGACGGTATGTTCATATTGTAATATCCCGATTCGGTGTCGGGAATATTTAAATTTCCCCAAGCCATAGTTATCCTCCTTTACTTTTTCATCACCCAGTATTGCAGGCTGATCGCCGCCGTCGGAACTGTTCGCGAACGGATTCGCACCTTACCCGCGGACGATTCTGTTATCCCGCACAAACCGCATTTCAGCGCCGTGTCAAGACTGGCAATGGCGACTATCAGGTCTACCCTGTCCGTTGCGAGAATACCGCTGATAGCCAAGTCGTAGTAATTCGGGAAGATTGCCGTACTGTCTTTCCCCCAGCCTGTTATTGGAACAGATACTGTTCCTGTGCTGACGTGAGAGTGCGAAGCTTCTGCCGCACCTATATTCGCAGGGGTGAGAGTTATATCGGCGGTGCCATTAAAAGCTACTCCGTTAATCTTTCTTGCTGTCTGCAATTTAGTGGCACTGGTTGCATTTCCGCTAAACGCACTGGCAGAAACTGTTCCGGGGAATGCTGTATTACCGGACTCGTCTAATAACGTTACGCTTTTAGTAAACGCATTTTTTTGGGCATCTACAGTTTCCTTTGCGGTATAGTATAATAACCTCTTACCTTGATATACACCATCGGTAAAGTAGCCATTTGTGGAGTTCAGCTTATCAAGCATGGTGTACGCTCCGGCTTCTGCTGTGGAATTGATTATCGCCTCGCCTTGATTACCCGCTAAATGGGTTTTTGTAGTTTTAGAAGAAGCTACTGTATCGGTCATTGTTCCACCTGCCAACGGCAATGCATCACCCGTATCACCCTTAATACTGCCGACATACACCCACTTTGCCGCTGCCGCAGCACCTGCCGTGGTACATTTGTAAACCGCGCCGGTTGATATATTAAGATACATATCGTTCACAAGCGCGTCGGTTATACCACTGCCCGAAAACACGGTCGCCGTTGTAGACGTGCCCGTTATAGCTGTTCCCGTATTCCAGCGGCTTCCGCGCGTACCTGTTGCACCTTTAGCTCCATTTGTACCGTTTGTTCCCGGGTCTCCTTTATCGCCTTTTGCACCCTTAAGATTTTTGAAATCAAAATTAAACACCTTTGCCGTGTTATCTCCCGTAGCAGTTACTGCTACACTCGGAGTACCAACATTTGCATCCACCGTTGCAGTCGGCGTCCCAAAACCTGCGGGAGCTCCCGTTGCCCCTTTGACCCCTTGAATGCCCTGCGCACCGGCATCCCCTTGATCACCTTTAGGTATAATTAAATTCAATGTGGCAACGGTGCCATTTATAATTATATCCGCCGATGCCTTGCTGCCCGCGTCTCCTGTAGTAACTGCTCCAATTTTAATTTCCGTCAACGCTCCGACATCAGCCGCACTTATAGACTGAACTTTTGTACTGATTTCCTCATCAACCTTACTCTTAAATACATTAAGGTTGTCAATCCCAATTACTTTTATTTGTTCACTTTCACTCATTTACAAGCCCTCCTCTCTTAAAAATTCGCCTCGGCGAATGAATACCGAGGCGAAAAGAAATTAAGAAAAATTAAATCAGGAATTTGAGAACAAAGCTTCAACCTCTGCGTTTGTCGCATACACAATATCCGTGGGAGCCTCCGCGGGTGCTACATACAAGCCGTCATCCTTTAAAATAATCGCGTTATCTTTCGCCTCGGATACCTTAACATCTACCGCAATAGCGCCGTTCTCCACTGTAGTAGTTGCAGTGTCAGTGTCATCGCCTGTGTAAGGCTTAACAATGCTGTCAAGGGCAATGAACGAGTAGTCTACCGTCTTATCACCCTTAACGGCAAGTACCAGAACCGGCTTACCGTCGAGATCAGGGTCTGTAGAACCCGGATATTCGGTATTGCTCCAAGCAAACTCATCTACAAGAGTAGTTTTGGTCTGATCGAGGAACATTTCCTCGGGCAGATCAATTTCAATAGCCGCAGTACCGCTCTTGTCGGCAGTAGTGTACAGACTGATCTTGTTGTCCGCATACTCAGCCGCCTTGATGGACTTAGCATCCGCATTGTCCACATAGGTCTTAACAATGTTCAGTTGATCCAATGTTACAAGTTTCTCATTAGCCATAGTAAAATACCTCCAAAAGTAAAAATATATATAATACAGCACAGCACCGTATTATTCCAAAGTAAATATGACACAAATAAATCACCATTTTCTCCAACGGTAGTTTTATTGTATCTATAAGGAGAATTAACTCCAAGTTAAGGCAAGCATAATTCTTGCCCACATAATAATAGTTGTCCCGTTACACTCCGAACAAGTCCGAAACTTCCTTGTCGTCTGCAACTTCCGCACTGGCAATATCGGGAGAAACAGTGCATGTACCGCCTTCCCCGACAAAAACGTCATGCCAATTGCCGTCCTTGCCTTTATACTGTAATTTATTTGAGTAAACGCGCAGCCCGTGTACTCCCGTTTCATCGGTTATATGTTTCTCGTCTTGTATATTGTTTTTTCTATCAATGTAATCTCTGATTATATATAGCTGGTCTAAAGCAACGTGCTTTCTGCCAGAACTTCCGTATGTCAAGCTCTGTGTGACAGTTTCAGCAAACTCATCAAAAACTGTCATTATTTCCGCTGTATCAGACCCGGCAATGTTGCCCACAGCAGCCGCCTTCTTGGCTTTTGCCATATTCTCACCCCCAATCAAACGGGAAATCCCAGTTTGCCCATAGCAAAAACTACCAGACCTCCTACAACTCCCGTAATTATTCCGCCGACAACCTTTTTCCAGTTCTCGCCATCGCGCCCCTCGAGCTTTGCCATACGCCCGCTCTGCTCGGAAAGCTCTTTGACCATGCTATCCATGCTCAATGCCAGTTTTTCCACGGAAACCGTAAGCGAATTTATCTGCCGAACCATAACTTCAAGATCGTCAAGTCGTTCGTTCTGTCGCTTGTCTTCCGCCTCAAGCCCCTTGCAGCGTTCATCGCACACACTTCTGGAAACAAACTCCTCTGCCATAAATTACCACCTCATATTCAAAATTATTTTTTCATCATTCACGCAAGGTACTGTATTTTCATCAAATCTCACCTTGCAGAAAAAACATTGTTTCCTTAAAGCGTCCATTATCTACCGTCGAATTTACCAAGTAATTAGCACGCACCCTTGCTTACCTCTGCCGCCCTCGCACCACCCTGTAGGGCTTGCAGCGCCGCCGCCACCGCCACAACCATAGCCAGAGGCATTTTCGCCTTTTGAAGTTTGCCGCGAAATTACAGTACCGCCAGCGCCAGCACCAATTCCGCCTTTCCCACGGTTTGCGGTTTTAGAGCTATTATAAGCTGCTCCACCGCCTCCAGAAGAACCTACCCAACCATAAGGCGTCTCTACTCCGTTAGCACCGTTCCCGCCATTTTTCACGACAAATTTCCCCGATGATCTAAAATACCCGCAAGCGCTCTGCCCACCAAATTCAGTAACAGTACACCCGCTTCCGTTACAACAATATTCTCGATCATCAATAATGATAGAAGTCCCCACAGAGTTACCTCTGCCACCAATGGTCACAGAAAATTTCAAACTACCGCTCTGTACGATAACGTCACGTACAATATTGACATATCCGCCCATTCCGCCATCTCCGCCATAAGCAACTTTATTGTAATAAGTACCATCTTTCCCATCAGAGCCACCGCCAACAAGATAAATTTTAAGCGAAGTTTCTTCATCAATATTTAGTGTATAGTCTCCGGTTTTATCAAACAAGAGCCAGTTTTCTCCCCACTTAGCCGCGTCATAGCTTGTACAACCGCCTTTCCCGCGCCCCCTGACGCAAGAACAAGCATTTCCCAAACTACTACCAGCGCAGCCGCAGTCCCTTTTGTTGGTGCCGACCGAGGCTTTATCCGCACTGTCAGAAGCTTTATCTTCAACGTTTGAAACTTCGCCTCCGCCAGTTTCAGTAGTAACCGTATTTTTTGTAACGATTGGCACACTTCCATTATACACAAGCCTATAATCGGTTTCCGTTGTACATGTAGAAGTACTTTCCGCGGGGTCTGGGCAAGAAAAATAGCAAGGCAAATAACAGCCGCTTGAACTACCTAAACTTCCGCCGGAACTCTCAGTGTTGCCCGAGCACATCCCGCCATCCAGCATTTCGAAAATAATACAGCCGGGCATACCAAGCCCCGCCTTTGTTTCAACAACACTGCCGTCTGACGGAAATCCGCCAAATCCCGCAGCACCTCCGCCACAACCGTAATTTACAGCATCTTTCCCGTTTTCCCCGACAGCTCCCCCATCTCCGGCGCCGATGCCCCCTTTTCCCGCATTCACAGTAATGCGTTGCAAATTTTGTATGCTGTAAGTACCTCCGCCCCCACCGGAAGAGCCTACCCAACCGTAGGGGGTCTCTACCCCATTAGCACCGTTTTCGGCATTAAAATTGCCGCCCTCGTCAATCTTGGCATTGCCGCTTGCAGTAGCTTTTCGGCGAACAAAACCGCTATCATCACATTTGTACAGTTCCTCCCCTATTTGCAAAGTTGTGCCCGCTGGATCATTTCTGTCAGCAACTACCGCCTTGCAGTTAACATTTCCCGTTATATATATCTGTTTTTTAAAAACACAACCTCCGCGGCTCTTTTTTGCTATAGCAAAAACTTCCTCGGGAGTGCCTTGTTCACGGAACCATTCGGCACCGTCCCCACCACCGCCAACTAGGTAGACATTAACTTTCGCATACGGAAGCGTTTCAAGAGTAAACTCACAATTCTCATCGATCAAAAACCACTTTTCTCCACTTAGTATGGGACTCGCACCTCTTATACTAAGTGTGTTTGCAACATCACGGCAATCGCCGTTAGAATCCCCTGCATTCTCCGAATCTCTTTTCGGATAGTTGTTAAATCCGCCTTCCGCAATAATACTTGGGAAGTCTACATAAGAATAATCTAAGTCTACCTCACCTGTAACACCAGGAATATCTCCAACTCCGCATTGCCAGAGTCCGTATTCTCCGTCATATCCCACATAGCCACGCCAATCGGCGACCCATATAACGTATTTTTTCTTGATATCTTCCTCAATGACATCATCAAGCCAAGAAGAGGCGGTATACAGACCTGTATAGTATCCCGAGTTCTTCAGTTTTTCACAAAAAGTTCTCACTATACCCGAGCAAGTTTCTTTTCCTTTTTCATGCTGAAAATCGTTTTCAAGATCAATAAAGACAGGATAGTCAAATTGTTTACCCTTAAGAGCCGTAATACAAGCATTAGCCTCTTTCTCCGATTCAAAAACAGTTTCCGCGTCCGAGAACCAGTAAAATCCAACGTGAAGTCCGGCTTGTTTTGCGGCAGCAAAATTCTCCTCAAACTTTGGAACCGTGTGATCCCATTCTCCGGCTTTTATTATAACGAATTCAATGCCGCTCTCCTTAACTTTTTGAAAATCAATATCTCCATTATAACTCGATACATCGATACCTCTGACTTGCATAACTCGCCACCTTTGTCTAATAAAATAACTGTTTCATCAAGATTTGCCAAAGAGTTTTGTCATTGTGTTCCAAAAAATGACCGCGCTTTCCTCATCGTCAAAAGCAAAACAACTGTAATTATCATCCACATCGGAAACAAATCCTTTGACAGCATTATCCGAAACAGATATTTCAATGCCTATTTCTGATGTGTCAAAGTCCATTGCAATGCAGTTTTCGACGGTAGGTCGTATCTCAGGCTCGGTCTCCATTTGTTCGACCAAGCGGTAACAACGCTCCAACAGCATCTTTGAGAACGCTGTACCGCCGAGACATCCGCCCCAACCATTCTCATATTCCGCCAATTCATCTAACTTATCAAAACACTTCTGCTTATCCATTTTTCTTTATCCTCCCGTACTCCATTTTATTCACGAAACGCTTAACCACAATAAAACAATGCGAAACATTATGTGTTATTTACGTTTCTTTCAAACTCCGCTATCTCTGCTTCCAACTCGACAAGTTTTTTCTTAAGCTCCACGTTACGCTTGTTTATTTTATCCGGCTCATCCGACATATGCGCGACTGCGGCAGCCGCGCCCGTGGAAGTGGTGTGCGATTTACCGGTATTATAAAAGCGAATAGTACGGTCTGCGTCATCATTTGTTTCTTTCCACACTATGATAATACAGCCACCCATCCCTTTGCCCACATCTCCAACACGCCCCTCAATTTCGCAAAATGTACCGCCGCCACCACCGCAGCCGTAATTCATAGCATTGGCAGGCGGGTTAAAATTCAGATCTCCGCCGTATGGGAATTCGGGATGAAAATGCCGCTGTGCTCCCCCTGCGCCAATGCCGCCCGAGCTCATACCGGTCTGCGCTATTTTGGTACTTGCAAGCCCGCCGCCTCCGGAAGAACCAATATAGCCATATGGTGTAACGACCCCGTCATCCCCATCAGACGGATTTCTCACTATCCCATAAGACGATATAATCCCTCCCGTACCGCCACGGTGGGAAACGCAACCACGCCTGCCGCTGGAATAAACCGTACCATTTACCTCAAGACTCGTACCCAGCTTGTCTCCGACTTCCGCGATGATAGCAGTATATTCAACGTTTGCCCCGAGTTTAGTATTAAATTTAAATACATTCCCGCCATCGCCTCCCTCTCCGCCGTAAATCATACAATCATCACGGTTAATCCTGCCTTGACGCCCATCGCATCCACCGCCCACAAGATATACGGTCGCCATAACCGAAGTACCCAAAGCAAATGACCCCGACTTGTCCAACAAAAACCAATCGTCTCCCCATACAGCCGGGTCTATACCCGAGATATCAATACTTTCAGCCATATTGCTTACCCCCTCTCCGCTTTGAGTTTGTTTAGTTTTTCTTGCAACATGGAAATTTCGGTTTCCATTTCGGCGTTTTCCTTTTCAATATCTTCAACCCCACTGGCGGAACGAATATAAACGGTTTCTGAGGCACCCGTATTTCCGCCAAAACTGGGAGCAACGGAAGGCGGTCTGAAATCAAACTCGGAGTTTCCCGACGTATTCTTTTCAGCGGGAGTGGTATTCTCGACGGAACAACAATTCGTACGCTTGCTTGCAGACGAATAAGCGGTATTACAAGTCCTGCGAGTGATGCAAGTTTTCTTATAATGCCGCACTACAACAAGATTTTTGGGCTCATCAGTTTCCTCCGAGTAAACCACTATAATACATCCCTGCTTGCCTTTGCCGCCAAACTGCCCCTCTCCAATCTGTCCGCATATCGCGCCGCCACCACCGCCGCAGCCGTAATTTACAGCATCTGTTCCGGGGCTATGATGCTCGATGGTGCTCCCCGCACCCTCTCCGCCTTCGCCAATTTTAGAAACGTTGCCATCATCCGGAGTAACATTGAATCCGTTACAAGATAATCCGCCGCCGCCGGAACTTCCCACTACTTGAAACGGGGTAGTGACTCCGTTCTGCCCGTTTGTAGGTTGAATTATCTCTGTTGACAGTTTTACCCCGCCACCTTTACCCCCAGTTCGACCAATATACCCCGAACTGTCGCATTTATAGGTAACACCGTTTACAATAAGAGAAGTACCGCTTTTGTCATTGTTTTCGGCAATTACCGCGGTGCAATTTTGCTGTTTACCTATCTTAACGCCCGAAGCAGTAAACACATACCCACCATCTCCGCCGTCCCCCGCGTAAGAAGTTCCTGTACCAGTCCCCTCAACCTTGCTCCAATATCCATCGGAGTCCTGTACTGCATCGTATCCTATCCAATCTCCCTCTCCGCCATCACAACCGCCGCCTACAAGATATACTGTTGCATTTATAGAACGATCAACAGAAAAACCACCCGATTCATCAATAACAAACCAATTATCACCCTCTGCCACAGGAGTTATCCCCGAAACATTAATACGTGCGCTTTCAGCCAAAAAAACACCTCCGTTTTCCGTAAATAACTATTGATATAATCAGAGCTGTATAGCATCCCATACAGCCCTGTTAAGTCATTTTACGGGAATATACAAAAATTCAGCAGCCTGCCGTAAAATTACCCCGAATCACTTTGATCTTCCTCATCGTGACAACCGCAATCGTCGCCAAAATCATCATCACAGCCGCAGAAGCAACAGCCATTACCGCTTCCGAGCGAAGCTCCCGGCTCGGGCTCCGGGTCAAATTCGTGATCGTCTCTATCATCGGAATCTTCCTCATCGTCGGGTTCGTCTTCTTTCTTACTCTCAATGATATCGGGTTCTTCGGGAATTGTGGGATCTTCTTCCTCCAACTTCTCGCTCAAAGGCAGAATCACCCACGGCAGATCCTTTATTTCCACCGTATCATCTTCCCAGATATACCCCGGCTCAAGTTCGACCGTCACAATATAAGTATCAACGAAAACCTCTCTCAGTGTGCCGCCGATAGTGATTATTGCAATTTTATTCCATTCATCCCATTCTGGTATCTTTAAAGTGCCGTCATAATACGGCGGGTTGATCTGCTTAGGTATATGTACTTTTATAGGCGGCGGATCCTCGGGTTCGGGATCGTTCTCATCAAGTATCTCCCACGGAACTATTTTCACTCCCGGCTCTTCGTCCTCCCAGATATACCCTGGCAGAGGCTCAAGAATGATATGGTATATCCCGGGTAAAGTTTCCTCGATATCTCCGCCAATTATTTCTATTCCCTCTTTGTTAAATTCGTCCCATTCGGGAGTTTTCGGACTGCCGTCCACACGCGGAACCTCGATTTGTTTGGGGATATGCAGCTTTTCACCCTTTGGGTTTTCTTCCGCTTCTCCGCCGCCGGAATCTTTGTTCTTCACCCCGATTGCGAAACAAGGCGCAAATCCCAGAGATATGTCAGACTGTTCTCCCGCACAACCGCCGCCGGGGCTTGCCGAGCTGGTAAAACTTTTACAAAATGAATCGTTGTCGTCAGCAAACGGAGACCGCAGCCAGCACTCGCAACCCTCGTTTACCGAATTGTGCATACCCTTTCCTTTATATCCGTTTTCTTTATAATAATCATATTGTTCCTGATACTTGCTTTCATCAGAATTCGAGGACACGTTTCTCCCAAGACATTCAAACTCGGAAAGAAGAAATATTTTATCCTGCGTTGCCGTTACCACGCCGCCATTATCGGTGTACTTTGTTATGGGAATTATTATTTTGCGCCATTTTTCGGGCAAGACTTTATAAAATTGTTCGCAAATAACATTGCGCATATAACTGTCTTTCCAACCACCCTCGCTGCTTTCCGCCTTATTCATGCGAAAGCCACCGTTTAGACCGCCGTAATTTTTATCGACAAAAGCGATTTCTCTATTGTTCTTATCGAGCTTGGCAAACTGAAAATGAATGGTCTTATTACCCTCTATTCCCTCATTGTGGTCAAAACCGATTATGTATGCGTAAAACCAAGCATCCTTGAATATTACGTTCCCGACAACGCCGTCGAGTTTTATGGGAACAGCATCGCCAACGCTCCAAATATCCTCATCGACATCTTTTTCAATGACCCCGATAATATCTTCGGGATCCAAATCTCCAATATTAGGTTTCTCTTCTGTGCCGACCGCGTTGTCCTCCGGGACTTTATCGGGATCTCCGTCATTTTCTCCAAACCCGTTGCCCTCATCATCGGGAGCAGGCTTAATATCGTGATCATACAACAAAGCCGCCTGCCACGGAACCGTTTGCGGATCGAGCGTTCCATCCGACCAGCGATAATTCTCTTTGTCATTCAAATCAAAAACCGCTAAATGAACATCGTGATCCGTTGCGGAAGTTTCCCCGCCTATCGTCATAATGGAAGCGGCATAACCATCCCAGACAGGGTAATATACACCGCCCGCATCAACATACTGCCCGCCGCGGTTTTGCGGTATCCCCACAGGAAATTTCCGGATATCCCATCTTACCTCTGCGTCTCCCGTACTTCCATCAGTCCAAATATACCCTTCTTTCAGCCTGAATAAAACGGTATATTGCCCCGCGTCCACGCGCCAAGGATTTCCCCCCAGTAGTATCATAGCGGAAGGATTGTAATTCTCCCACTCGGGAGATTGCCGGCTTCCATTGTATATCAGACTATTGATCTGATACGGAACGTTGGCAACCATATTAGCCCCGACTATCTCCCAAGTCAGAGGCTTGCTTTCAGCAGTACCATCTGCCCACACACAGTTTTCGGCATCCGCCAGTCCGATATGCGCCGCATATTCTCCGACATCGACCGCACCCCTGTCGCCGTCAATAGTCATAAAGCCCTCAACATATCCTTTGATTCGAGGAGAATGTCTTTCCCCATCATAAACAAAGAAACTATCTATAAGCTCGGGGATTTCAAAGGCTCTCTTTTCAATTTTCCAGACTACCGTATAAGGTTCGGAAGACCCGTCAGCCCAAACGAAACCTGTATTGGGGGTAAATGTAGCGGTATATTCTCCTGCGTTAATGCCCTCTGTTTCTCCGCCGATGGTCATCTTTGTGCCGTCATAATTCTCCCACTCGGGAGATTGACTGCTGCCGTTATATATCAGGGTCTCTTTTAGGGTTGGATACCCTATACCTTTTGGTTCAGCGGAAACGATAGACCAATATACCGTCTTACCCTCATCGGTTTCGTCCTCCCACATATTGTAGAGTTTATTTTTGATATCAAAAGTTACAGAATATTCTCCTATTTCGGTTGCTTTAGAAACACCGGTATAAGATATCGGGTTTGTAGTATAATTTGGAAATTTATATCCTATCATTTCGGGAGCGTGTTCTTCCCCATCATAAATAAATTTATCGGGAGACAGGTACGGCACAGAAAAAATTCTTCTTTTTATATACCAATTAACTATATATCTCCCCGTTGTTCCATCTTTCCACATATAATTATTGGTTGGATAAAAAGAAGCCGAATAACTCGTTGGAGATGTTCCCCTGACGGTTCCCTCCATACGCATTTTTACCGAATCGTAATTTGCAAAAGATTGAGTCTGTTCAAAGCCGTTATAATGCAGTTCCTTCTCCACATAAGGATAAGGAATAACCATACGTTCTATTTTCCAAAACAAGGGGAACGTATCGGTAGTATAATCATCCCATTGATAATTAGAACGCACGCCTACCTTGACCGAATAACTTGTTGCATTCACGGCGCTTTCCGTACCGCTTTTTGTCATTGTCGCCTCATCAAAGTCTTCTAGCACGACATAATGATAAGTTCCGTCATAAACAAAGCTCGATGAAGAAAGCTTAGGTTTGGGAATCGGTTTTCGCGTGATATCCCACTTAACCTCTTTTTTTATGGACGTACCATCATTCCACCTATAGTTTCTCGTACTTACAAGCGCGAAAGTCACCGAATAACTATTTGCGTCCCTAGCACTTTCCGTGCCGCTTTTCGTCATTGTTTTTTCATCAAAATCTATTATTTTCGGGTAAAAGGTTTCCCCGCTGTATACAAACTCATTGGGCAAAATGCGCGGAACAAGCAATAACTTGGGATCTATCTTCCATGTAACGCCGAATGCTGCCGTAGAGCCGTTTGCCCTTTTATAATTCTTCGTAGGAGTAAAGTTTGCCGTATAAGAATTGGCATCGGTGGCGCTGAGCCTGCCGCTTATCTCCAGTTCCTCGGGATAGTAATCTTCCCATTCCGGAGACTGATCCTTGCCGTTGTATATTAAAACGCCCTTTTGTTTCGGGGTTGCCGTAATAACCTTACGCGTAATATACCAATTAAGAGTGCGCTCCGCTGTGCCCTTGCCGCTCACATCCCACTCATAATTCTCTATATCCACAAGATTTGCCTTTATTTCGTAGTCGCCCACATCTTTAGCGGAAAGATCACCGCTCAAACTGACAGTAGTCTCGTCAGGGTTGTTTATAACCGGATATTGATAATTTCCGTTATAAGTAAGAGTATTAGAAGCCAGAGTCGGCGGTTTAACGGCTCTCTTATTTATAGTCCACTTAACGGTTCTGTCTATCGTAAAATTCTCGGTATAGGTTGTATTCCACCGGCAATTATTCGTATCTTTAAGCCGGAACGTTATAGTGTATTCATGCGCGTCTTTTTGTTCGGTATACCCCTCAACAGACACATATTCCTCATCGTAATCCGCCGTTGGGATATGCTCTTTCCCATCATAAGTAAAAGATGTTTTTGTAACAACCGGCAAGGCTATTACTCTCTTATTTATAGTCCACTTAACGGTTCTGTTAGCCGTAGGATATCCGCTCACATCCCAAGTACTGCTCTGAGTATTTTTAAGACGGAACGTTATCTCATATGTGTCTACATTGGTGTGATAATCATATCCATCAACGTATATAAAATCTTCATCCGGGTTATCCAGTTCGGGGCGACGATCGGTTTTGTCATAAGTAACGCTACTGAAGGACAATTTAGGAACTTTAACCCGCTTTGCTCCAATAGTCCATCTAGCTTCTCTGGTCTCGGTTCCTTCGTCTGACCAGCAGCAATTAGAAGTAGGAGTAAATTGCGCAAAATAAGTATCCGCCTCAATCCTATCTTGATATACGCCGCCTATTGTAAACTGTCCATCGCCATCGGTGTAATTATTCCACTCGGGTGTCTGATCATGTCCGTTATAGGTAAGAGTTCCCTTTTGCGTGGGTTTTGACACCTTTTTCCTGCCAATACTCCATTCGATATATCTGATCTCGGTAGTTTTGGTGTCTTTCCAACAGCAACCGGCATTAGGGTATGCCCAAGCAGTATATGTTCCCGCATTAGTGGCGGAATTTCCGCCAATCGTCAAGCGCGTAGAATTCGTGAAAGTCATTGTCTGATTTTCGCCGTTATATGTAAGCGTTATATTCGGCAAAGGGTTTCCGACCTCGATCAAAGTTCCCTCCCCCGAGCCGCCCGTATTTCCGTCAATATGACCGGCGCTGTCGACCTCAATATCCGTAGGCAAAACAACCACAGGCGCAATACCGTTGTAGTTTGTTTTTGGGATAGCCGTAACCACTCCTGAAGAACCGGCGATACCCCAAGCATTACCATCACCCGCGCCGGCTTCGGAACTAGTCCACATCGCACCCGTAAAGCTTACCAAATTGCTTACGGAATAACTGTTCAGATATGATATTTTTCCCGAACCTTCAAGGTCTTCCTTTGCCAGAATAAAAACTTTCCCATACCCGATGTTTATGATTTTTCCATAAATCGCACCATCTATATAGCTTGCGTATTCGCTAAGTTCACCATTGATCTCATCCCATTTAACCGACCCCAGTGACCTTTGAATAAGCCATATGCGGTTGTTTTCAACATTGATGATTTTAAAATCTCTGTATGCCCCGCTCACCTTGAATTTGACATTACTGCCGACCGCCTTACTTCCGAGTGTTGCCATATAATCTCACCTTCCTCAATCTGTTTTGAAAGGGCTGTTTTCCTGCTGTTCCTCATATTCTCTGACCGTATTCTCATCGCCTTCAATACGCTCAGTCCATTCCTCAACGACTTCGGTGACTTTATCTTTTTTCTGACAAGCCTGCGCCAAGGAAGTATCGGTTTCACAGCAGTCACCTGACTCATCACTGCAACAGTCGTTGATATTGGAAATATTCTGCCCGTATTCATTCATAAAATTAGGTTCTCCACAGTGCACGGCTATCCAACCCTTTGCCGCGTTAGTAGTGTAATATACCTTGACCTGATCTCCCGGCACCAAAAATTCACCGCACTTATTGCGGAGATGGTATTCATTTTTGTTTCTGTCCTCCAGAAATCTTACGCAAGCAATACGTCTCATAGGCTGATACCATAGAACTTCAGCATTTTTACACCGGAGGATATAATTATCGACGTTTGCTCTGTCGTTTTCGTTCTGCACCGAGTTCAGAACATCTTTCAAAAGCGTTATCAGATTATTTTCCATTATCTCCGTAAATTCTCCCCCTTTTTTAACCGAGATCATCATTTTCGTGAGACCGCGAAAATGAACGCGCTCAAAGTATATCTTTGACCAGCGTATCCAGCCTCCAAACCTTAACCACCTTCGCAGCCAACTTTAATATCTTCTTGTAATGGTTCTCGAAAAACTCGCACACATTTTCCTCAACGTCCTCTCCGGCATTTTCCAGATCTATGCCATAGCTATACAGAAAAGCATGGACAAACTCATGGACGGCAGTTTTTCTGAATGATTTTTCCGAAAGCCCCCTATCAAGATATATCTCTCTTTCATCAAAATACGTTACACCAAAGCACTGAACATTGTCGCAAAAGAGTTTTTTGCTGTTTTTCTTCACCCACAGAACAGTCCATTCCGAACCGTTTATTTTTACAGTCATAATAAACTCCTCCAAATATCAATTATCCGCCCCACAAAACTTAAGGCGGACAGCTAAACAAATGAATTGTTATCACAAAAAAACACCAGTCGTTAAATGGGCGGCGTTTCCATCATCTCAGGTACTTAACAAGTGTTAAGTGCGTCGGGAGCTTTTCCAACCTTAACAACCATTAAAAATTACATTGACAATTTTTCCAAAATGTAGTATAATTTTACCTAAAGACATTACGCTCACCAAAGGAGATACAAAATGGATAAATTTGTAAAGATTTTAGCCTCACAAAACCCGAAAATAGAACTAGTTTGTTCAAACAACGATTGCAAAAAGAAAACATCGGTCAAAACAACAGATTTCTTCTCGGATAAGTCATATACTCTAAAATGCCCATACTGCGGCAAAAACACAGAAATAACGGACATAGAATCAGAACTTGAAAAAGCCAAAAAGAATTTTAAAAAATCCGGAATTACTTGGTAGAGGAATACATTCCCACTTAAAATCAAACCTAAAAGCTTCTTCTAATGGTACATATCCTTTGCCGTGTTTTTTAACCAGTGCTTTTAAATGTTTTTTCAGCCCCCGCCTATTAGTTAGTCTGATCTTAGCCCTATATTGCACGTCAGTCATTGCTACCTCCTTTACTTTATTGAAGTTCCAAATGCCACGGCAGGTTATCCAGATTAACAAGCGAGATGTTCATAGAACCACCACTATACGAAACGCCGCTCACTAAAAATTTCTTATCGATAAGCCCCAGTTTTTCATAATTCACACTCACGCATTGCTCGACCTCAATATGTGGAAGCATAGGACATTCAACAGTGACAGAAGTGCCGATGATCGTCTGCGTTTGCAGATACATCTGCGCAAAATCGTCCACATTCTTCTGATTATATCCGTACAAATTTTCTTTTGTAGCCCCCACCCGATAACCGACCTTATCAACGCTCAAGGCAGATTTTGCATTGCGATTCTCGGCAGTGGAAGTGTATTGCAGCCCTTCGGAATCCTCTCCCCACACGGTAACAACATTTCTTGCTTTAGGGAAATCGTATGAAAGGCTTGCGCTCATAACATTCGCGACTGCGCCATCATAAAATGTCCAAGCAATAGCCTTGTTCTCGTATGCATAGTCAAGATGCCCCTCCGACACACGCAAAATGCCGTCTCTGTCATAGTAGATACGGCATTTCAGAGTGTTTGCAAACTCAAGCAAGATATCTCCTGCGAACGTTCCAGCCGCCATTTCAAGTTCCTGCCCATTCGGTATCTTGCGTACCGCATAATCTATGATAGGTTTTTTGCAGTCAAGCGGTTGCCCGTTACCTTTAGGGAACGCCAAAACAGAGGTCACAAACTTCTCAACCGTACTTTCGGTCTCGATTTTTAGAGATCTGTCAAGCATAGTAGAGCCATAATCGGAGGTCAGAGCACCGAATTTGTCAACGCAGGTAATATTTACCGAGTTAAAATCTACAGAAATTCCCGTTACCACAAAAACACCCTTGGAGAACCAGTATGTATTGCCATTCGCAGGCTCGTGCAAGCCCTTCCAGTACTTTATTTTTCGTGTATACCAAAACCGACTTGATTCACCGCCCGTATACAGCGGTGAAATATTGGGTACGGAAAACGAAAGCTTAGCCTGAACACCTTGCGCATATTCACAGTCATAATTATCCGAACCGAGGATAGCTTCATTCCCAATCTCTCCAATGACGATCTCGTCTTCCGTCAATATTTCGATTTTGGTCTTAACATATTTTACATTGCTTTTAGCAAGAAACATATACTCATCGCTTGCTACATTAAAAAAGTCCGTTCTCCGCACCTCCAATCACTAAAAACTATCCACCCCAGATAGGGGATATGCTGCGCAGATATTTCACGCACTCTTTAACGGTTTTTATAACATATTCTATCTCGTCAAATGTATTTTCTGCCGAAAGTGAAAACCTGAGTGCTCCACGCGCAAGCTCATCTGATCTGCCGATAGCAGTAAGCACGTGGCTAGGGGCAAGCGAGCCAGAACTACAAGCAGAGCCAGGAGAAGCACATATTCCCTTACTGTCAAGCAGCAGCCCAAGACTTTCTCCCTCTATCCCCTCAAAGCAAACGTTCACATTTCCGGGGAGTCTGCGTGTTTTATCCCCGTTGAGTACAGTATGAGGTATACCCAGCAATCCCTTGATAAGTCTGTCCCGCATTTTTACTATTACGGTGTTATCCATCTCCATATACGAAAGCGACTCTTTCAGAGCCGCCGCCATAGCGCATATTCCTGCAACGTTTTCGGTTCCCGCGCGCACTCCGCGCTCCTGTCCTCCGCCGGAGATCAAACAAGACGGGATAACACCCTCGCGCACATACAGTGCGCCTACTCCTTTTGCTCCGCCAAATTTATGTGCCGACAACGACAGCATATCGCAGTCTACGTCCTTTACATCAATATGAATGTGCCCAACCGCCTGCACCGCATCGGTGTGAAACAAAACACCCTTTTCGCGGCACACAGCCGCTATTTCTTTAATGGGCATTATAGTACCGATCTCATTATTTGCAGTCATTATCGTCACAAGCGCGGTATCCTCGCGGATAGCCGCGCAAACCCGCTCGGGCGTAACGTTGCCGCCGCTGTCTACGTCAAGCAACTCGATTTCAAATCCGTATTTTTTAAGGCGTTCCAGCGTATTAAGAACTGCGTGATGTTCGGTTTTCAGCGAGATTATATGCTTTTTCCCGTTGCCCGCCCCATACTCCGCGCCGGTTAAGATCGCCTGATTATTTGATTCGCTGCCGCCCGAAGTAAAAAATATCTCATCCTGCCTTGCTCCAAGACATTCAGCTATCTCGCGGCGGGAATTGCCCAAAGCATTTGCCGCCTCCTGCCCTACCAAATGAAGCGATGATGGGTTTCCAAAAACAACATCAAAAAAAGGCAGCATAGCCGCGACAGCCGATTTCCGCATTTTGGTTGTCGCGGCATTATCAACGTATATCGTGTTCATTAGATACCCCCGTGAATTATTTTAAATGATTTTTCTTGGCAGTATTTAAATACTTGTTATGATCATCCGTTATCATAACAAGTGTATTATATTCGGTTCGGGTCTGAGTAAAATCAAACGTTATTATATATGGCATACCGTTAGTATCATACTCGACCTTGTATTCATGCCCGGTTATAACGCCAGTCCAGACGTTTCCTTTCGGGTCTTTTATCATAATAGTGCGCTTTTCCGCAACACACTTCTTCCACAACTCGAACATATACTGATTATTGAAGTCAAAGCCTTCATCATCTTCCTTTTCGCAATCCAGATATCCAAATAAAAAGCTCACGGGGAAACTGTCATAATCGGAAGGTTCAACAGTCACAGCAGGCATCTTAGAATATAACTGGTTTACGTTTCTTGTAATATTGTGTGTGACGTCGCCAAGACTAACGTCACCTTCTATCCTCCAAGTATGCCGACGGTAATAAGCCTCGGCTTCACGTTCAAAAGCCAATGTGTGCATATGCCTCTTTACAGTTTTGTACGGGTTGTTACGCGAGGTCACATATCTGCCCATCGGCTCCGTAAGGGGGACATCATAGTTCTCCAGATTATACGAGGTTTTTACAAGCACGTCTGCTTCATTAAGGAAATACAAAAAGAAATCCTCAAAATGAGGGGTAATATCCACCGCCGCCGTGCATTCTATCATCTCGGACGGAGCATGTCTAGAAGTCATATATTGCCGTTCATGGTTACAGCCTGTAACTATATATCTGTATTCCTTATCGGAAGCGGCAGTCCAGTCCACAACAGATATTTCCGAACGATCCCCGCTCATGCCACCCTCGATCTCAAGAATAACACACCCGGGCATACCTTTGCCGACTTTGCCATAAACAACATTTCCGTTTGTATCAATGGCATTGTACCCTGCACCTCCGCCACCGCAACCGTAATTTACGGCATTATCGCCATTTTCTCCCGGGAAACCGCCGTCCCCCGCGCCGCTGCCGCCAATACCCGGGTCGGGGCACCCGATAGCTACCTCGGTGATCTCAAAGATAATACATCCGGGCATACCACTGCCCGCGAAAGACCTCACAACGTTACCATTAAAATCCAACTCGTTCGTTGCTCCGCCACCGCCGCCACAACCGTAATTTGTAGCGTTGGTTCCATCGGAAACCGTACTGCCTGAAGCTGCTCCGCCATCTCCCGCGCCACTGCCGCCTCTGCCGGGCTTCATTACTCTGTAAATGTTGTCAGCACCACCGCCGCCGCCCGAAGAACCAACGTACCCGTATGGAGTAAGAATGCCATCTTTGCCGTTTTCTCCATCTTTGTATAATGTGGAGCCATTGGGATTTTTAGCTGCGGCAGCGCTTTCGGTGGCTCTTGTCTTAGTGCTTCCGACATCGTTGCATCTGTAAGTAACGCCGCCAATCGTCAGCGTTGTACCGCCGGTATCGCCAACGTTTGCTATAATGGCGCTGCATTGAACGCTTCCGCCAAGCGAAACCTCTTGTTCAAAAACATATCCGCCCTCTCCGCCCGGAGAGCATACCGAAGCACTTAGATCCCAACCGGGGTTAGGCGCGGGAACCCATTGTGCGCCATTCGCACCTCCACCGACAAGGTACATTTTAATTTTAGCGTTTTCAGGCAATTCAAGAGTAAAATCCCCCGATCCGCCGCCCAGACTATCACGGTCAATCAGCACCCAGTTCCCGCCGCTTTGTTTGGGTGAGATCCCAGATACTCCGATTGCCCCGCTGCCGCCACCACTGCGATTGTTACCGCAAGCCGCTCCACCGCCGCCCGACGAGCCTACACAGCCATAAGGAGTATTAACGCCGTTCCGTCCGTTTTCCGCATTGCCGTATGATACCGAACCATCGGAATTTTGAGTAAGGGGACTGTTACGTACCGCACCGCATTGCACACTTCCCTCGTCGTTACATCTGTAAATACTTCCGCCTATCGTAACGGAAGTTCCGGCTGCATCGTTCCTTTCCGCGACCTTAATAGAACATTGCAGAGCACCATCTGAAATGACTTGCTTTTTCAAAACATAACCGCCCGCACCACCAGCGTTCCCCAAAGCAAAGCTTCCGTTTTGCGGGTTCGGAGAAGCCGTCCAATCTCCTCCATCGGAACCGCCGCCGACAAGATACATATTTACGTTGGCTCCCGCGGTAGTTTTTAGTGTAAAATCGCAGGATTTATCAATAAGATACCAATTCCCGCCACTAAATGCGGGTACAGCACCCGTTATCCCTTGGGGGCAGTCGCTCACTTTACCCAGATATTTCACTTTATTCAGTTTCTTATCTACCCTGAACACTTCGTATTCACAAGCGCGTTCAAGCGTTCCATTGCCATATGGTTTATTGTATTTCCAAGTCAGACCAACCCCACCAAAGGCGTTCTGCTTAGCGGCAAGAGAAAAACGCTCGTTATTCATAACCGAGGATGCCGGTAAAGTATATGTTGTTTCACCGCGCACAGTGATATTGTCTTGAGTGACCGCCGTTATTTTCCCAGTATATGTTGCGCCAAACGGCACAAAGACTTCACAGTCCATTTCCTGCGAATATACCCTTTCGGTCTTATACACAAGCTTTCCGGCATTGTCAAATATCTCCCAGTAGTGATATTTAACAGCCGCGTGGGGATCTCCGGTAAGGTATGCTTTAAATAATATCCCATTAAAGGTGTTTTCCAAGCAATTTACGCTGTCATCGTAACCATCATTCCGTATACGCCTGTGTTCGTGAAACTCAGCATCTACAATAAGCCTCGGCATAGTATGCACCCGAAAATAGTAATACGGCGTCCAGAACCGAGAGGTATAGATCGCATAATGAGTTCCGGCGGGATAAGTTCTTAATTTAGCGCCATTCTGACACTCTGCTAACCCCGATTTCCTGTCATATGACGTGATCTTGAAATAATCGTCTCCAACCTTGAGATAACAGCCCTCGTATACGTTGTTATCGGTTTCATTGCGATTTATCGACGGGATATTGGGGTCAATATACAGTTCGTTCTCATTTTTAGTCGTATACATGACAAAAGCGCCAAAGTTCTCTCTTTTATGTATGAGCACTTTTGACCCGACAGAGGGCTTTGTAACTTCTTTGGGATTGTTCGAGATACTTGTATATGGAGTAAGTTGTATAGCCGTGTCCTTTACGCCGTCGCTTCTGACCTGCGTTTTATCAAATGTGACAGGTATATCATACATTGTACCGTTAAATTTCGAATCAAGAAAATCCACATAATAAGGCGGCTTAATCTTATCCGTATAAGCAGGCGTAAGAGGAAGATAATTATCATAAGGAAAACCGGGAATATTATCTACAGTAGCATAAAAATTCGGATCTCCGGGCAACACACCCTCATACACCATATTATCGGGGTATAAACCCTTAGCGGCGTCGACCTTTTGAACAAGCTCGGCTCTCCAAGTATATTCGCCGTCAGCGCTGAACACCGAAGCTCCGTCAACAAAGTCGCGAACATTTACTCTTACGCCGTTACCGACCCCATTCCACATTTTCAGTTGAGGAGCCATAGCAGGAACAGATTCATACACAGTATCCCCCGCTACAATCTCATTGCCAGAATAGTAATCATAAGCATGAAGCCTTAATGTGTCTATGTGACTTCCGCAAAAAATAAACGAGAACCACGCTTCGTTAGAATCAACATCAAGACACTCATTGTTTGGATGAGCATCCAATATCGAGAAACCCATAAGAAAGACTCCTTTCGTTAATTTGCATATAAAACTATCATTCGTCAAAAAAATTACAAACCGCAAAAGAGGCGTATAATAATCCGCAAAGCACGACATCAGCGTTTTTGCTGATGTCGTGCTTTGTCGGGCTGACCGTGTTTACAGTACGGTTTCCTCAACGCCCTCAAAGTCGTTATCTTCTGAGCGCATCTGCTCCAAGATCTCCTTGATCTTCTCTTCCACTCTCGCCCCAAACACGGCGATCTTAGCCTGACCAAGCAGAACCTTGGTATTCAACTTCTCGGTAAGCTCCGCATCGTGAATACGTGAAACATCGAGAGAGAAACGAATGTCAAGATTTTCATCAACGACATACTCTTTAGGAGATACCGCTCCGAGCGTTACCGCAACGGTATCATCTGTTGCAGTCTCCGCCACAATAGGCATACCCGTCGACATATCGACATCACCCGCAAAATCTATCTCGGACAGCTTTATCTTGCGGATATAATCGTGTAAAGTCTCGATCTCCTGCTCCTCCTCGGAGGTCAGCGGGTCGTTATACTCGACTTTCAGGCGGTAAGCAATAACATTGTCCTTAATAGAAACATCTCTTATAAGCTTCATAAAAACACCTCACAAATCAAATATTTTTCTTGCGGCAACACCCCGAAGAAACGGGCTTTTCCGGCTTGCCGCCCGAAACGTCCATATCGCTCTTATCCTCGATAACTTCAGTTTCAAGCTGATTGTACATATTCTTCAGACTTACGATAAGGTTGCGAATGGTATCACGGTCAAGCTCACACACCATTTCGGGAAGGTCAAGGTTGCTGTCACTTACGGAAAACACAATGCCTGTTTTATTATCATTGGGCTGAAATTCAGCCTTGGTGGTATCGGAGAACAACAGAGATATATAATCGATATACCTCCCGAAATCGGATGTGACCGACTTCACCTGCCCTATCTTCAGTTGTTCATCAAGTATAGTAATCGCCATAACATCACCTCATCTCATTAAAATAAACGATCCCGCCCGCATCTTGGCAGACGGGATATGTTCACCAAAATCACTTTACGGAATTCCCAAGCTTGGTAAATGTCTCGGTAAGCTTCCCAAGTACAGTGTTAGCAACCTTTTCCTCATCATAAGCGCCGTTTATAACAAACGAGTTGTTTATAACAGTATTTCCGTTGTTGTTTATTACGCTGGCTTTGTCCACAAGATCATTCGCCTGAGACTTCAATGCATCCGCAAAGTCCTTTACAGCCGAGTTGTATATTTCGGCAGTCGGAATCATTTCCTTTACCACCTCCGCCGAGGCAGTCACGCCCATGTTTTTGAGAACATCTTCAAAGCTTACGGGAGTATACAAAGAGTTGCCATCGGCACCTATCTTGTCCTTGTTCTCCTCGTTGCTCTTTGCTACAATAGCCTCCGCTAAGCCATTCTTAATACCTTCCTTTACCGCGTCGGACAAATTCAGCAAGTCCTTTTCGTCTGCAAGCCCGAGAGCAGTCTTAGCCTGCTCAACAGTATTGGTATTCTCAATGTTCTGTTCAAGCTCGGTAAGGTCTTTTACTTGTTTTTCAAGTTCATCCTGAGCCTTTTCAATAGCGTCTATCTGCTTGTCGATCTCCGCTTCCTGAATATCGGTTATGACATCGCGGTACTTTTCCTCGGCTTCCTTAACGGCACCATCATCTGCCACCTGCTTAAAGCCATCGCGGTCGTTGTACACCCATATCTTGCGCTTTTTGGCATTCTCAAGATTATTGGCGGCTTCTTTAAGATCGATCTCGCGCTGTCGTTCATCATTGGCTTCTTTCAGAGAATCCTTGACCTCTTCCAGATAATCCTTTTCGTTTTCCAGCGCTTCATTGTACTTATCGCGAACGATCTCAACGGCAGAAAGGATATTTTTATAGTAGTCTATCTCATTCTGAATTTTATCGGAAAGGCTTTTACCATTATCGCTTGAATCGTCCGTTAAGACACCGCCGAGCGCTTCGAGCTTTCTTATTGTATCTTCCAAGCCCTCAATTTCGACCGTTGCGGTATAAACATTGTTCATCTCCCGCATTTTTTCTGCCGCAGCCGCCATTTTCTCGCTTGCGTCCGCGATTTTGTCTATCTCGTCGATTCTTGATTGGCTCGCTTCTTTTGTAGCCTTAGCCGCTTCAAGCTCTGCCCTCGCTTCGGCTATCCTGTCATCTATGTATTGCTTTCTGGTTTCATAGCTCTGCTCTTTAAGAGCCTCCAAAGCTTCAACCGAAACGGTATAGCGATCATTTTGTTCATCATAATCGAAATGCAGTTCGGAAGACAGCTCCACAAGAGCAGTCATCTCATCGTAAGTAAGCAGCGTTCCATCGTTAAGTTTTTTTATAGCATCATTGATGGTTTTTATATCCTTATTGTAATCCGATATCTCGAACTTCATATTATCATAAGCCGCATTAAGCCTTTCGGTAATAGCCGTGCTTTCACGGAAGGCATCGTTTAATGCTTCTTGTGCGATTTTAAGTCGTTTATCATCAAGTTGGAGGTCTTCAATAGTGGACTCAAGATCTTCAACGGAACCTATAATTTTTTTGCACGCTTCGGCGGCTTTTTGATACTCAACATCAGCGCTGTCCCAACGCCTGAACGCTTCCATAGAACCATTGGAAGAAGACATTTCTTTTTCAAGCTCATTTCTCTTTTTCTCCAACTCATCTCTTTTTTCCAAAAGTTCAATATTGGCGCGAGTTTCTTGTATCTGTTTTGCGATGTTTTCTCTCTGTTCTAATATATTCTTACGAATTTTTTCCTCATTTGCAGCATTGACCGCGCTGAATCCTTCCTCTGCAATGGTATACCCATCACCGCTGCGCTTAATGTATTTTGCCAGCTCGGGCATTTCATCAAGAAGATCAACTATTTCTTTCGCCGAAAGAGTTGCGCCAAAGCCTGTTTTCTCAAACGCCTCCGCAAGCTTTGCCTGTTTGTCAATAACGTCATCAAGAGTCTCTTTGAGCTTTTCAAACGCTTCAGCAAGGTTTTCCACTCCGTCTACGCCATTGTTTGCATTCTTTTCAGTCTCGGCAAAATACTCATTGATAGCTCTGATTATTTCAACAAAATCGGTATAGCCATTATCCTTCAGAGCCTTTTTAAACGCTTCTATGCCCTCAACATCGTTTTCCGTTAATTCCGCAAATTTCTCGGCAGTAAGTTCCCCCTGCTTTGAGAGATCAATCAGCTTCTGCTTTACAACCGCATAAGCCTGATTATCCACCAGAACCGCTAAATCAACTTTATCCTCTTTTTTGAACTGATACCATATCTGCAAGATATCATTTAACTTGTCATAGGCTTCTTTTTGCTCGGGGATATCCGTGTTTAATAACCCCATCTTTGATTCCCAAACTGGGAGGTTGTTTAATACTATTCTCTCGTTTTCTTCAAGATCTTCGTTTAACTTCTTTAATATTTTGTCATATTCAAGCAATTCATCGGTATCATTAGTCTTTGCTCTTTCTTCTTCTGTTTTTCTTATTTCATCTTGTAATATGGCGTATTCCTTGATGGCGGAAGACATACTGTGAAAGCCTTTTTTCTCTATATCTGCTTTCGTTCCGGCAATTGCTTTATCAAGATGGAATAAAGTGTTAAAAAAGGCGGCTCCTATTCCTTGCGGAGTACCTTGAAACTTGGTATCAAAACTGTCGAAAGTTAAATTCTCATACCATTCATATGCGCTCTCAGCCGCATTGACCGCCGCCTCTTTATGCTGAGCTTGTAAGATTTTCAATGTTCTTTCAAGCTCGTCATTTGTCTGTATAAGTTTATCTAACTCCTGTTGTTGAATTATAGTAGGGTTTTCAATCTTATTTAACTCGGCTATTCTCAGTTTGGTGGTTGACAATTCATCATTGACGTCTTTTATTTTGCTTTCCAGCGTTTTAGCCGTTTCACCAAATTCATCTGCCGCATCATTCAGTTTATCAACTCTATTGATAACATTGTTGAACGCTTCAAAAATCTTGCTTATCAAAGCGGTCACTATCATTGTAGACACCATTGAAAGCGCAGTTCTAAGTAGTTTGACCCCATTGGCAGCCAGTTTTGACTTAATCGATACCTCATTAAGTTTAACACCCAGATTCCGAGCAGCAGCGGTCATTGCTTCTGTTTGCTTTTCTCCACGCTGAACGCTTCGAGCGAAAACCACTAAATCATTGTCGGTACTCAACAACGCTCTATCCAATGTATTCTGTGTTACAGCCCCGTTTTGCCATTCCAAGCGCAATTGCTTGAATACTTTCAAATTCTCGCGCATATCTTTGACGCGAGCGCCCCAACCATATCCAACATCAGCACCCAAAACAGTCATTTTGCCTGATAAATTATTATAGCCAAGGAGATTGCTGTTTGCAAAGCTCTTAGATGCAGTTATACCCACAATGGTAGACAAAATCGAAGGTATAAGTCCAATCTTGCCGACAATGCTGTCAACAAGCTCAAGCATTGAAGTTCCAAACTTAATAAGGTCTTTCAGGTTGTCTCTTTCAACTGCATTTTGCGCAATACCCGTGAATGTTTCCTTGAATTTGTTATATAAATATTCCGAGCTTTCCTGATACGTAGCAAGCTCGGCTTCCGCACTCCCCGCGCTGTCTGCCATATTTTGGAGAGCCTTTTCAGCGGCATTAAAATTCTTAATGGTAGCCGCTACGATCTGTCCTTGCCGTTTCAAAAATATTTAGCAGGCTCATAACACCTGCTGCCGGTTAAATATACTTATCATAAATTCCTTTTCTATAGTCTTCACAAAATCGATACCACTGTTCGGGCGTGTTATAGTACTGCCCATACATACTATGAAATAGCGTATGCAGTTTTTTATCAACACATACGCCCAACGGGTAACTGCTTTGCCTTTTTAAAAACTCACATAACAAAAATGACAGATCCTCATCCGTATAATCATCAAAAGAAATGTCTCTGTATTTTGGATATTCAGTGTAAATATCATTGATTATATTGCTAACTCCATACAAATGGTGTATCTCAAAATCCTTACTTCCTGTCAGTACACATTTGTATTCGCAAGAACTCATAGAATCCTTTTTCCACTTCTGATTTTGACCTCGCAAATACTTAGCCAAGGTAGGATAAGAGTTACTATCCATATCACAACGATAAAGCCCCAACTCTTCCCTTTTCGTCTTAACTGCTCTAAATGTTCTGTTCAAATGGTCTGCCATCACTTTATCGGGAGTTAATTCCCAATTGTGTATAATATAATCAATGTCTTCCGTTTTCCACCGAATCAATTCTCTGTTATACGACATCAGAGATAATCTCCTTGCCTGAGCCATAATCATATTTTTCGTTCTGTTTGGCAACAGGACACATAAGTCTTCTATTGGAAATTGCGAGTAGTTATCACGAACCAAAGCAATTTCATCCAAACTCCATTTTCTTCTGCTCTTTGAAATATCGAACTTAAGCCTATGGGTATTTTTAGATGAAATCCCAAGCTGGCGACATTTTTTATAAATTGGAGCTCTTGTAGAAAACTGAAACCTCTCTTGTATTTTATCCCAATTGCCACACGGATAATTGACTTGCAAAAATTCTATATCTTCATCAGTATAAGTATATCTCACGCAATTCCTTTCTGAAATAAAGTATATTTAACCGAACCTCGTACTTTCGCACGATGTTTTGACTATTTCTTCACCCTATAAAAATAGGGGCATACCTTTTCCATTTAAGGGGTTCTCACCCACGCCTAAATTTGCGCCGTACTTCTGTTGATTTAAGTATTCGGGATTTCCACCCTTATTAAAACCTTAAATCCCTCACGGGGAATAGTCGATGAATGTTCACCCTCGACTGATAACGTATGATCTACGCATAACGTTAGGGTGCTTCACTGCACGAACAGCCAATCCTTGCGTTTTCAAACCGTCATAGCGTGATTTCTCCGCTATTGTGGTGCAAGGCTCTAAGGCACTACCTGCAATTAAATATGTTCTAAGCGCACATTACTGCACGCACGGGCAAACGTCCGTCACCCGCTAAGGCTTCCAAAAGCCCCGCCTGCTGCTTGTCTGTAAGGTCATTATATATCTCTGAAATATCCTTCAAGAGTTGATATGTAGACTTGTATGTGGTCTTGTTAGCGTCGGTAAACAAACTGATACCGCCCGGCTTGTTTGCAGTTTTGGTCAGATCGGCAATCTTACCAGAAAGTTCTTCAACATTCCCTATGTACTCTTCGGTTTCCTCATCATACCCTCTTATACGCATAGAAACCGTTTTGAAAGCATTTCCAACGCTGCTTGCATCTCTCGTGATCTCAACCGCCACAGTTTCCAACGCGATAGTCTGTTCAAGAGTATTATTCGCCTCTTTCATAGCGGACGAAGACTTTTCAAGCATTTCGACGATCTCGCCGTTACTGGTAGCCGCCGTATTACCGATAACATTGACCTTCGACAATATCCCGTCAAGAACATTTTCTGGATCGATATCAAAGGCTTTCATAATGGAGACAAGCCCATTCTGCGCTTGTTCTGAATTCATATCGGGAGAAATAGCCGCAAACATAGCCGACATCTCAGCCATTTTCTTCATTGTCTCGTTGGAAGAATATCCCAGTCTCGACCACGCGCTACCTAGCTTAATAGCCTCCGCAGTGGTGATACCCATCTGCTTTGCGAGTTTATTTGCCTCAAAGTAGAAGTCATTAAGTTCCTCGGCAGTGCCGTTAAAGGTCTTCTTCAAATCGACGAGTTCCGTATCAAGCTCATACACGGTAGTAAACAACTGCCTGAAATACATACGAGCCTTGGTGATAACAAGCGTCATAGCCGTCCACTTTATGAACTTAGTCGCCTTTTCTTTCAGTTCACCAAGGAACGTATTACCCTCAAGGTTAGCCGCTTTTATCTGATATTTTACATTGGCAAATCCGTTAGCTATCTTTTGTAGCTCCGCATCTCCAATACTTCCCGCAGTTTGAAGTTGTGATATAAACGCCTGAATTTCATTTCCGTATGTGGTACCCGTGCTACTTGTTTTCGTCATAGCAGCAGGATTTCGCCGCATATATTCTTCCATCTGCGCTATGAGTTGATTAACTTTCTTTAGGTTATTATCATCTATCCTTACTTGTCTCAACGACTTAGTAAGTCTATCCGCCTCAGCCGCAGCCTTATCGGTATCGACCTGTAATGACGCCATCTGCTCTCTGACCTTAGTCAGATTTTCAGGAGAGCTATCTTGGCTCAGACTTTTTATCAGTTCTTGATAAGAAGCTTTAAACTGCTCAACGTTACCCAATAAAACCTTGATTTCCTCAACGCCCTCGTTTTTGTAAAGGGTTGCGTTATTAGATATCTTGTTGAGCGCCGACATTGATTTTTCAAGTTCTCTCATCGTTTGACTGACAGCATCTACCTCTGCCGACAGCGACTTAAACCTAGAACTTGCAACGCTAAATTGATTAAGATAATCTACGAGAGAGTTTTTATCGGTAACATTATTGAGACTTTCGCGCAGCTTATCAATATCCGTCTGCATTTCCAACAGCGGAACCTTAGACTTTATAATGTTTGCCACAAACGTGTCAATATTGTTGCTTTCTTCAAGCTTTACCGTTGAAATATCCTTGGTTCTGAGCGAAGTAGCCGCATACTCGGCGTTTCTGTACGATTCCGCAAGACGTTCCAAATCAGCAATCTCTGCGTTAATGTTTGCCTTCAATACAGTGGCATTTTCTCCGCTTGTTTTCGTCATTTCAATGATCGAATTGACAATATTATCGTATCTTGTCTTTAAATCATCAAGATGCGGCTGTTCCTTAATAGGTTTAGCCGAGTTTATATCCGTATAAGCAGCGTTTACATCTTTAAGTTTGGTCTCAAGCTGAACCGCCGCCACATACAACTTATCAAGGTTGGATTTAATTGCGGAAGCGTTAAAATTCTCCGTGTACCCGGTCAATTTGTAACTGCCGCTCTCGGTATCATATCTGTATCTATCAGAAGTGTTCTGAGTACCCGTTCCCATCTTAACAGTCTTGGATATCGGCGTACCGTCAGCAGCAAAATCTTTCTGTTCTTGGATAAGTCTTCCGAGTTCTTTCCTTTTCTCTACAAGTTCACCAAGCGCAGTGGACAACAAACTTGCGGAGCGCTTTTCCGAGTTATCCGCATCAACAGCAGTCACCGAACTGTCTTTAGCCGCGTTTGCCGCATCACTCTCGGCTTGTGTCTGCTGTTTCAACGCCTCGGTTGCCTGCTCTGCCGCTTGTCTAACGGCATTGCTGACCGTTTCTCCTGATGTAGCGCTTACGCCGTTAGCCGAACCGCCGATTTTAACGGAAGTACCGTCAAGCTGTTTTTGCAGTTCAGAAACCGCCTGTTTCACATTTTTGAAAACGATTGAAAGTTTTACGGGAGCAGTCTCAAGCCCCGATCCCTTATTTATTTCGCCGACAGCATGCCTTATACTGCTGCGCAGACGAGTTGTATCAACGGATATTTTTATCTTTGCCAAACTATCCGAGTTGTTTTTATTAATATCGCGGACGGCAGAATTGATGCTCTTGATAATAGCACCGGAATCAACACCCAGACCAACATTCTTATAATTGCCCGACTTGCCGCTCTCCGCATTTAACTGATTTTTCTTTTTCTTAACGTTGTCTATCTCGGCAGACAGATCATTAAGAGCTGTTTTCTCGGAATTTATGATCGAAACGTTCTTCTGCTCGGTAGCTGCGAACGCGTTGAGTTCGTTTATCAAACCCTCGGGTGAAGACATTCCCTCTCTGAAAACCGTAAAGCTGTCGTTCAGAGCAGTCATTTCATCGTTTATATTCAACGATTTAGCGGAGAACCGTCTGTCAAGTGCTTGCCCCAGCGCGTCTACAACATTTTTGTACGGCTCGATAGACGCCATTATCTTGGAAACATAATCGTTCGTTCCATCTCCCAAGATAGGCGTTAAAGCCGTCTTAAACTTCTCCGCGACCTCGGCGGCTGACTGTAAAGAAACCACAGCCTGTTTCTCCGACTGCGCCGTTTCCTTGGCGATTTTATTCTGTTGTGTTCTCGCGTTGTTCAATTCCGCAAGAGAATTTATGAAATTGACAATATCGTCCGATGAGAGCACACCAATATCAAACAGCGATACCTTTTGCTTGGCGTCTACTCTCAACTGGCGCATTGTCTCTATTAGTCTGATTATTCCGTTCGAGGCATGCTCGATCTCGTCATAGCCCGGCAGTCCGAAATTAGTTAAGAACTGATCCGACCCCATGCCGCCCCTGTATGTTTCGGTAAATTCCCAACCCTTGCTGCCAAACGCTTCATTCAGAGCTTTTCTGACTTCGGCAATGCTTCCATAAAGATATTTAAGCTCTGATCTGACATCCTCGGAAATAGGAACGACCCCGTTAAGGCTCGCTTTATATGTTTCAAGGGCATCTGCCGCCGCGGTATTCTTTGTGGTCTTGGAAAACTCCTTTGTAAGTTCGATCAGATTATTAAAAGCGCTTGTGAGTCCGCTTTCACCACCCGCGCTTTTTGCGCTAAATATCTCCGAGATCGCCGCAGTAAACTTAGCCCTTATCTCCTCCGCGGTAAGCTCTGCGGACTTCTTAACAATCTCAAACTTTTTCATATATCCCGTTACAAAGTTATCGAGCTCTTGGTTTTGAGCCTGTGTAACGGCACCCATCAATTTCCCGCCGTTCGCGGATATGCCAAGATCTATTTTAGAGGTACCGATTTTCCCCGTAATATCGGCTATCTCGGCTTTTACTCTCTTAACAGCCTCATCCAACGCGCTTGTATCTGCCCCGATTTTGATCTTTTCAAGGCTGCTACCGCGATTTATCTGCCTGATGGCATTGTTTATACTCTCCGCCAGATCAGCGGGTGACACCGCCAAGCGTATTCCAAATTGTTCGGCCAAAATCAACACCTCATTTCCTTTAATTTTTCAAAAGCTATTGTACTTTTTCTCAAAGTATGCTATAATAATATAATCGACTACGAAATCTCATTGCCACAAAGGAGTAATTCATCAAATGACATCAATCGCCAAGACCAAAACAGCAGATACCGTTTCCGCATTGGAAGATAAACACTGCACTCTTTCCGACCTTTTGGGTTGGGATAAGTCATATGATATAGAGATCATAGACGGCAAACCGTCTGCGATATTTCCTCCGTCAAGCACCGATATAAAGATACGCTCGGAGCTTTGCAGACAAATTACAAACTTCCTCATCGGCAAGCCGTGGGAGATCTGTACATACCCGTTAGGGGTACGCCCGCTTGAGAAAGAGAACGAACAGCCGCAGAACACAGACACCGTGTTAAAACCCGATATAGCCGTGGTAAGCGACCGCAACAAGCTTGACGAATACGGCTGCAAAGGCGCTCCCGACTTGGTTATAGAAATATTCCCGTCCTCAAGATGGATAATAAAGCACAAAAGCTATAACCTTTACCAACGCGCAGGAGTCCGCGAATATTGGGTGGTAGACCCGCAAAGCAAGCTCGTTCTGGTTTTCGTGTCAGACGAGTACGGTTTTTTCAAAATAATCAAAAGGTATACCCAAAATGACCAAGCCAAAATAACAACGCTGAACGATTGCCCCATAAACCTAGCCGCGGTTTTCTCGCAAACGGAATAATCATCAAAGGGCAAAAAACCGTCTGCCCTTTGTTTTTACAAAAATTCAAAAACCCCTATTGCAATTTCCGACATAATATGCTATACTATATATTGACATCACTTCAAAAGGAGAACACCAAATGAACCAGTCCGCAGTCAAATCCGCAGAAGAGGCAAAAATCGAGGCGAATTACCGCACCGCGATAAGATGTATACAGATGGGAGGTATTTCCAAATCGGATATAGCATACGCCACAAATCTCCCTCTGATAACGATTGAGGAACTGTACCGCAAGCACAGCCGCGATACCGCAGACCCTCAGATTTACACCTAACGTTGCAAACCAAAAACAGTGAATAACGACAAATACAGCAATTGCGACAAACTATGATTAGCATTGGAGGTTACACATGGAAAAGCCCACAATATTTTTTAGCCACTCAAGCTCGGATAAAAAAACAATATTACCAATAAAAGATAAACTTTGCTCAATTACGTCTAATGTCCTTGATGTTTTTATGTCCAGCGATGGGCAAAGTATCCCTTTTGGTAACAATTGGATACACAAAATAGAAGAAGGACTCAACAAAGCGCAGATTATGTTTGTTTTTGTTACACCGGTTTCAGTAAATTCTGCGTGGATTTACTTTGAGGCTGGCTTTGCGTATTCAAAAAACATAGAGGTCATTCCCGTTGGGATAGGCGTAAGTATTGGACAATTAAATCCACCCCTTAGTTTATTACAAGGCTTTGATATTACTTCAACAGACAGTCTTAATAATTTTATCAGCATCATTAATAGAAAATTTGACTTAGAATTCAATTACGCATTCACAGATGATACCTATGGCGCTGTTTTTGCTTCAATGACTGATTATAACAATCATATCAATATTGGGGATATATTTAAAAGCGCCAATAATACTATCTGTTCTCAATGTCGCGAACCAATTTCAAACAGAATTATCAGATATGACATAGATATGTGGGCAAAAAATATAAAAGATTATCTAAAAGAAAATAATATAAAGTTTGCATCATACCAAAGTCGTATTGTTGTAAATGGCATATCTGTTGAAATTGTTGGAAAAGAAATGGAGGATTTTGGGAACATACTCCATACAGGTCATAATATCATATTTAATTTATCCACTCAAAATTTTAAGCAGACTTTTGAATTATATAAAGAATTGGCATTAAACTGCTTGACCAATATAGAGCAAATTACCCTTACATTTGATTTATACCCAATATATGATTGTTTAAAAAGAAATGTTGACATTTCTTCTATCATTGCTAATGTTGATAATGATTTCGATTATATAGAAGATACTGTTGACTACTATCTTTATAACAATAAGATACGATTCAAAGTTGATAGAGTTTTTAATCTGCGGGAACGAGCATATGAAAAAACAGGCGGACATATTACGATTTCGTTCAATGCAACGGAAAATGTTGAATATAGTGATATAATATCATTATTTGAAGGAATGATAAAATGCGGCTTGCTATTTAAACAATCAAACCACCAAAATGTTTCCATATAGAGGATAGATGTTTGCACCTCCATATACTTTTTACCATAACTGCGTATGCCCCTGAATGTAATCGTGCCAAGTCACGACAATACCGAGCGAGTTTGTCCTGTTGAACTCCGCAATAGCCTTATCCACAAACCCGTTTCCGCCGCGAAAACCGAAATTTTCATAATGCTGAAACCACACGGGCTTTTTCACCGAATACCCCTCGTTTATCAGGATAGCGGTATTCACCGTATCATCGGAGCTGAAATTGTGGTTATCATCGTCATACTTCCCGCGCCCGTCTTTCACCGCCCAAACGCCAAAACCCGAACGGTGAACGGCGTTTTCGTTAAAGTATACATATACAGTTGGAATTCCATTCACATATTTCACATCACTTACGGATACGGAATTTTCAAGATCTCCCGTTCGTCTATACATTTTTGGCTTAAAAACCTTGCGATACTCGCAAATCTGTACGTTGATAAGTTCCTGTAAATATCTCGCTTGCTGCTTTAATAGCTGATCCAACGTCTGTCCTTTGTTGTTTTTCAAATTCTTATAAACACCGCAATTTGCAATAATATCGTTGATATATTTCAAGAGCTCACCCCCATTACCCATTATCTCGCGGTAATCTGCATATAAAAGTTCAAACCATATGCAGATAACCGTTAAACATATTCAAGTTGCCCAAATTCAAGCAATCACAGTCCCGATCTTCTCAAGACATAATTTCACTGAAAACTCATCTTCTCCCGAGCAAGTCACTTTTACAGTATCTCCGTTTTGCAGTCCAAGACTTAATACGCCGACCATAGACCTTGCCGAGACGGTTCTATTGTCTTTCTCAATATAAACGGAGCCTTGAAAATCATTCACACAAGCCAAGATATCCCTAGCCACAGGGACAAACCCCTTTTCGGAAACACCCACGACGTTATAAATTCTTTCAATATTTTCCATCACATACTTCTCCCTATATTATTCCGCAGTCTTTTTAGCCCTGCCGCCCTGTTTCTTGGGAGCAGACTTTATCTTTTCGGCAGACCTCTCCGCGTTGTCCGTATTCGTCTTATGCATTTTGATAACGGTGTCGGTCACGGTCTGCGGATTTGTTGTCTTAGCCAGTTCTGCAAAATCCCGAATAAATCCCTTAATGTCGCTTGTTCCGACATTATCAATATCGTCAACATACTTCTGAGCCAGAACAGAGACTATATCAACAAATTTTACCATAGAGTTGATAAGCGGGTTTTCAATCTGCCGCATCCTTGCCTCTACCTTGCGTTTTACCGCATTGTCAATATACTTTGCTAACGGATCGAGATCCAATTCGCTTATTTCCTTGCTGTACTTGTTGCCAATATAATCAATAAAAAATAAGTCGAGGCTGTTTTCGAGAACCCCCGTCTGCGGATAGAACGCACCAATCTTCACATACGCCAGCAGAACCTCATACAGCTCCGCCGCAAACTCCAATCTGCCGTCTCTTTCAATAAAAACCGAATCAACAACGGTGTTCACTATCTTCGACAAGTTATAAAGCGACAGCACTCCATTATCGGTCTTGATATCCGTAATGCTCTCGGCATTATTCTCAGCCACAGTCTTTTTGGTATTAGCCATATGTAATCTCCTTTTTATATCTTATTCATCCTCAAGAACGCGTTCCCTATACAGATAGCCTCGCACACGTCCTCGGAAAGCTTTAGTCCGTAGTTATTCAGAACAAACTCTACCGCCTGTTTTTTTAACTGCGGGCGTTTAATGCCCTGCCCCTGCTTAAAGCCCAGAGCCTTTCGCCAGTTAGGCGGTTTGAGTATATCATAAGGTATTTTGTTCACTCGGCAGCACCCGATAATAGCCCCTTGCAGTCTCGAAAGCAGTATAAGCGTTGCGGGGTTTGACTGCATAGCAACGTCCTCCAACACAACACAGTCGGGCTTGTTTTTAAGGATAAACCCGCAAATCCTATCAACCATAACATATATCCGTTCGGGTATATCGACCTTTTCCTTATCAAGGTCTATAATATCGTACATAGTAAGCTTTCCGTCGCAATGCACGGCGATACCCGATTTGACCGTAGCCTGGTCTATTGACAAAAGTTTAATTTCACTCACCAACTTTCTTATCTCATACAAAATTATACAGTCTTTAATGTACTATCGTTCGTTTTGAAGGCACTTAACTAACACGACAATCAAATTACATGAACTCAACAAAATCTCTGTTTTATATCGCCGTATCTGAGTTGATCTCAATTTCAGTTACTATATTAAACGGATAATAGTTATGGGCAAGTTTTCCATGTAGAAAAGTTTAATAGCGAGATGAATACAGCGCTCAAAACGTTGTGAAAACAAACAAAATGTGCTTTGATTTTTCGTGTAAAGTTCCAAAAATATTACACGTTACGCAGGATTTCGACATCTTGCGCAAATGCTATTGAAAAATATACCAAAGTATACTATAATAATAATATGGAAAATTTAATGTGAAAGGAAATGCAAAACTATGATTAATATAGTAATTAAAAAACTTATGTCCAAAACGGAGAAAATGTCATTTAATGAAAAGGTATTACTTATCTTTTTGATGTTCCTAATTGCTACGCCTTTAGTATTTTTATTTTTATTTGTATTTGAGAAAAATATCAATAAAGTGTTGTGGGGCTTTATTTCTCTAATTACAGCTGCCGCAATTCCAATAGTACTTTTTTTATTAGAAAGGAAAAGAATTAAAGGTGTAATGAATTATTACTTTGATTATAACAATAAGCTTAATATAATGCGTGATGTTCTTAAAGATTTTACATACGATAATAATGGGACTCAATGTGATTGGTACTCTAAAAGAAAAATTCATTATTTAATTAATGAGTGTAATAAAATATTAGACGAAAATTCATCGAATAAAAGCCAAAATAAGGATTTTTTGAAATTCTTAATATTCCCTTTTATTACATTTGTTGCAGGTGTGATAACAGATAAGGCGTCAATAGAGATGGCTTTATCACTTGCTGTTGTTGCTCTTGGTATAACGCTTTCCATATGGGGCATAATTCAGATTGTGGAATTTCTAGGTGACATTACTTTAAAGAGCTCATCTATTAGCACAATAAGAAGTGTAAGAGATAAGTTAAAAGATCTGTTGGCAAGAGATTTTGAGAGTGAAGAAAATTGCGATGAATGAATCACCTGCCGAAATTCGAATCCCTTTTGTTGTCCGAATTGGATCTAAAACATCCAAATAAAATGAAGTAATGTTAGGAAAGTGTGAATTGCCTAGCAGAATCTGAACCCCGCTGTTCGGACAACGACAGCGATGAACATCAAGTTTTTACTCTAGCACTTGAAAGCTCAAATATAAAGTTATTTTGCCCTCGCGGATTTGTTATGTGAGGGCAATTTCTGTGAAATTGTACTAGCAACTTTCATTCTCATGCCAGTAGTGGGTTGGGAAGCGTTTTTCATTCCTCAATAGATATTTAAAATCGTGCAATTTCAACAAAATCGGAAACATTTTAACAATGTGTGTGGTTTATCGCCTTTTTTCCACACGCACACAGTAGTGCTCAAATCTTGGGCTTAACAATACTATTTTATAATCAGATATGCCGTCGAAAACAGAAAATCGCCGTCTTATTATTTTGTGTTTTGCTTTTCAATTTTTTTATTTTGTGTGACAGACAACATAGAGGTTATGCTCAAAATGTTGTGAAAGTGAACAAAATGCACTTTGGCTTTTTGTTGAAAGCTCTAAAGTTTTTACACGTTACGCAAAATTTTGACATCTTGTGCAATGGGTATTGAAGAACAAACCAAAGTATACTATAATAAATAATAAGAAAAGTGGATGATATGTGAGCATATTTATCAAATAAAATTTTTTGGTTATTTTATACAAGTGGGGTTTGATAAGGAGGAATAATAGATGTATAAAGGGATTGTTTTAGATGAAGTGCAGAGAAATGCCTTTCTATCAATGGCGGCACAAGAAGGGTTGATATGCGAAAAAGGGATGACAGATGGAATTTTTGATATGGTAACACATTCTACGCCCTCATTACAGTCTGCAAAAATGCTTCTTGAACAATTTACGGTTTCTGGGGCAGTTTATATAGATCCGTTTGTATATGGTTGTATGGACGGGGAACTGATTGAGAAAAAAATTTTAATGCCATATCAAAAATGTGTGAATGATGTGGAAGGACTTTTCACATTTGATATGGATACCGTTCAACAGATGATGTCAGAGAAAGGTTATGATGTCAATTATTATACCGCAGATAGAATTGGCGAAATATTCAATGAGTGGAAAGAAAAAGTTAAAGATTTTTTAAAGTTTGAGAATGAATATAATATTAACTATAATGAGGTTAGTTTTCTCAAAACCTTAAACCTTAAACCTAAAACAGATTATTCTGGCATTGATATTGACCGTTTCATAGAATTGGGAGATTTTATATATCATAATCCTGTTTTTGAAGTGCTTAAAGAATATAGAGAGCTGTTCAATATAGCTTATTATAACGATTTATTATCTCCAGTGATTAACACTACGGATTCTCCATCTCACACTAGCGAAATAAATTCTGTGTTGGAAGGAGCTAAAGCTATAAAAATTTTAAAATACACATCCGAAAGGCTAAACAGAATATACACAGCTTCTTCATTAAAAGATAATATTAAATTAGTGCAAACCGATGAGGCAAAAGAATATAGAAAAAAAGTAGATGATTGGATAACCGCTTTTTCTAAACAAAATTTTGAAAATATGCAGATGATAGAAGATGATATTTTGAATGCTCAAAAAGCAATGAAATCTAAAGGGATTATTGAAAACATAGGAAAAGTCTGTGCAACCATTGGAGTAATGGCTACAATTTTCACACCAATTTTACCCCCTATGGGTATAGTTTCAACAATGGCTACATATGTTGGTTTCCCAACAGCATTTTTAAATCCAACAAAACAGCATTTATGGGCATCATTTGGAATCTATAATAGACAAGAAGAATTCTAATTTTTGTTTCTTACTTGGCGCAAGCAGACTTAATGTCGGAATTTGAACACCATGATTCAGATAACAATAGATACTTTGCTTTGTGTTCCCTTCACCTCTTTCGAATAACAATTTTTTATTTGAACTTGTCTTTGAAAAACCCAAACCCCATCAAATAGTTAGCATAGAAAAATAACGGCACCTCACGAATAAGTCAAAAAACCTCCTTCCGCAAAGTGCCGTATTTTAAAAAAATCAATCCGCCAAAATCTCATTTACAACAGATTTAATATTCTCCGCAAACTCGATCTCTCCAAAAGTGGTGATAGCGTGTTGCAGTTCTGCCTTTGCATTATCCCTGCTTATCTCCTTTCGCACATAACGAATTATGGGAAGATGATAAGCAAAATGCTGAGAGCAGCAGACCACGCGCCGCCATTGCAGTTCCTCGGGCATGGATTTAAGACAAGTGTTGCAAATCTTAAAGCGTTTCCCGCAAACCATGCAATTTCTGTATGTAGCAGTCATTAGAACACCCTCTTACTTATCAGAGAACACTTCTTTGACCTCAGCCTCGGTAGCAAAGTTGTTTTGTGAACCGCCTCCGATATCGCCCGGAGCAGTCACAGAACCGCCCGAATAACCCTCGCTGTCATCTATGGGTATCTCGTCGTCCTCATAGAAGAACCATTCATACAGATTATTGTCGCCGTCAAGATCACAGAAATCGGGCAGGCAATCGAACGAAAACGGGTGAGTAGTCTGATCACCGCCCAGATCCAGATCGAAATCGCCCTTGAAATCCGCTCTCGGGATATGACAGTCCGCACGATAAATGGTATCGCACTGATCCGTTGCATAACAATGAACCCACAGTTCGCGTGTCTTAGAGAACTTGTCGGCGGGGTTGTTAATGTTTGTCGCAGTCACTTCGCGCTCATAAGCATAAACCGCCTTCAATCCCGCTTCAATGTTAACGTTATTCGGCAAAGTGATAGTCTTTGTCGCGGGGTCATAAGAGAAATTCTCACCCGAAGCGACGGTACCCTGCTCGTAAACGCCGACAAGCACACCGCCTTTACCGAACAGCTTTATACGACCTATCTCCTTGCCGACCGCGCCTACGGCTTTTGCATCGGTAACGATAGTACCGCCACTGCCCGGAACGGTCTTAGCCTCTTCCCTCTTAACCTTAAACTTACCGTATTTAATATCACCGCCCGTCTGGGTGTGCATAAGACCGGGAGAAATAAAGCCCGAAGTTCCGTTGCCATTAGCCGACTTGAACTTCTTCTTTTTGCCTATGGGTCTGCCGCCCCTGCCGGTAATATCCGCGTCTTCCTGCGTAGAACTAAGCGTAAAATCCTGAAGATCCTCAAGCAAATAATCCAGCAGTCCGGAGTTTCGCATATACGCCGCTACATTGACAAATTCGGTGATAGTAAAATCACCAATTTGCATTACTGTCATAAGTTACCTCCTCCTTAATTATAAAACATATCTGCTAAGCTGCTCAGGAGTAAATTTCTTCAAATCAACTCCGACAAGACGGCTTTGCATAAGATCGGTCACACTGACATCTTTTTCGATCTGCTTGAGCGAATATATCAGATCGAACAGTGTAACATTGTTGATCGTTTCAAAATCATACGGGAAATTTGCGTTGCATACAAGACGGAGAATTATCCCGTCCAATGCGCCGCCCGAAACATTTTTCCCTTTGTTCTTGTTTCTTTTTTCTTTTTCTGCCGCTATCTCCCTTTTGCGTTTTTCTTTCCTTATCCAACTCCTGCGAGTGTTCTCGCCCGTGAATTTCAAGCGCTTTGGTTTTTCGTGACCCGTAATAAACGCTATCAATCCCGATAATTTGTTGTAGATCTCCTCATCGATAACGAGCTCTCCCGTACCATCAACAAATACATAACTCTCGCCAAATTGCTTTAATTCAAGCTCCCATAAATTAAAATCCGCAAACAGCAAGTCGTTCACGAATCTTGATATTTTTTCTTCGCGCTGAATTGAAAACAGAAAAACAAACAAGGAATAATCGCTCATTTTTGTAAAATCAATGCCGAGCTTGTCCAGATCGAGCAACATATTATCCGGAGTAACGGTAAAAAGACTGACTTCGTTCCAAAAATCATTCTCTTCTTCGACGTTCTGCCCGCGCGTCATTCCCACGGTAGGTATGTTCACAGTAACCTTATCACTTATCTTGTAAGTCTTGCGCCCCAACAAGCTTATTTTCTCTGTCATACCTGTACCTCACTTTATCGCTCCAATCAGTAATAACAAACTTCACAACACGCCCCATATAGTGATTGTTGCGCGGGTCAAATATTTTGTTATACACAAAGTGATTTTTCGCAATGCCAAGCCCATCCTGCTCACCGAACAATTGTTTCAGCCGCCTCGTAAGAATGTCATTCCTGAGCCTGCCCTTGTATTTCGTCATATCACGGTGAGTAATGACCCAAAAGTACAAAGCGACCTCCGAATATGTTGATTTTACGGAGTTCCGTGGGATTATCGCTTCTTCATCAAGGTCGTACATTATATACGAGCCCGTTTCGGTAATAATATCGGGCAAAAACTCGTGCGGCGTGATATGAGGTTGTTTGCCGTCCATAAGCACGTCAGCTTCATCAAGCGTCACTTTATCGTTACCAAGAACCGCCACGATAAGCGGATCATCAAGTAAAATGTTGGTGATGATATTGCGGTAATCCTCAATCAAGTTGTCATTTCTTCCCATTTACACACCGCCTATAATTTCAAATTCACATTCTCTTTTCTCGCCGCTCACAATGGCAGAAACACGAATAACTCCACCGATAAGACTTTCATCGACAGGCACGGATATTTTAACGCTGTTTCTGCTTTCCTCAAATAAAACACCGTTATCCGCCTGGATATTCCACTCGACTGTATCTTCCGTATCGACCCAAACACGTCTCGAACGCCCTATCCGAATACGACTGTCACCGTTCCATTGCAGCGCAGGGGCACTCGTTTTCGGTTCTTTGTAATCACATACCCACTCCGATAAATTATCAACAGCCGAGTTATATTGGTCTTCAATAACCGTGAGAATAACAAGTCCCTTGTCATAAAACATAGAGATGCTGTTATTCTGTGTGACTTTCATAACAGTAGGATTTTCGGTATTTCTATCCCAGAAGAACCGCTTGTCGTGCTTTAACCGAACGGTATTATCGTCCGCGATAGTAGTAAGCTTACGCCTACCCTCACCAACGTTCACGACATTATAATCAGTCTCATCGGAATTGAATTGACTGTAGTCAAACACGGGGTATTCAAAAATATTGCCTTCATCGTCCTGCCACTTTAAGGGCATTTCAACACACTGCTGCAAAGTACCCGTACAGTAAATGCTACCTTTTTTGACCGCACTCTTGCACAGCCAGTAAACATTTTCATCACAATCATACAGCAAGTCTCCGATATGAAGACTGTCCCCGAGCTTAACGGCAAAGTTTTTCGTATACCCACCGCCCGTCGTAACCTTGTCTTTAAACAACCGAATAACAAGCGGCTTTTTGGGGGTAATACCCTCGCACAAGCAGAAATCATTCTCCGCCGAGACATCGTTCTCAAATTCATAGTCAAACATAAACCGCGCATCGTCAATTTGTGCCTGCCGCAGACTTCCGCCCGAGTGTAACCGCAATTTCAAGGTATCGTAGCTCATGCACTCTACCTCCTGTTTTTATGCAAGTTCCACAACTTGCCATTCCTGTTTCGGTACGAACGCAGAACATTAGACCCGTCAACCTCTTCCTTAAAAACTTTCTGGGCTTCCATCGCTTGTTTCAAGACTTCCTTGTTTGCGTAAGAATGGAAGTCAGTACCAGATAAAAACGGTTTCAAACTTAAAGTTGTCCGAATGTAGTTGGCGTCTATGTACTTGATACACACATAGCTCCCCAGAATATCAATGTCCGTTTCGGAAAGGTCTTGAACAAACATTTCAAGCCCCTTGTCAACTTCGATATCGTATCCTCTTTTATCTGAAAATGCCGTGCAGGCAGGGCGGATATATGCCTTCAAAATACTCTCAGCATCCTCGCGGCTCATTCTGAGAAATTCAAATTCCTTCATCTTATCGAACGCGCTGTCGATCACCGCACTCACTTCAGTAGCCATATTCCACCCCTTTCACACAAAATCATCTTTCCGTCAGATCAAAACACAAAATCTTTTCAACCAACTTGATAATGTTAATGTTGTTAAGCTTGCCCTCATCATACAAGGTACGAATTTTGGAAATAGCAACATTTCGCATTTTAGTGGTCTTTATCTTGTTAAGCTCAACCTCGATCTTATCAAGATCCCCCTCATCAAACAAGCCCTCAAGCCTGTTCACACAAGCAAAATTCTTGTAGACCGTATCAAGTCTGAAGTATTTCGCTGCATCTTCGTCAAGCAAAATAACAAGCGGGTCAAACAAAAAGTCACGAGAAGTGTTGTTCATAGTGATCAATTCACTAAACGGGACATACTCGACTGCACCGATTTCGTTCCAACGATAATACGAATTGGTCTTAGAAGAAATCCAAGTAAGTCCGCCGAATGTAACGGATTTTACAGGAATTTCCTTATTACTATCGGGCTTTACTTTTGCCCCTACTTCTTCAGCCGCAACTTCCTCTCTCGCCATAGAATTAACAACGCTGTTGATATCATCAATATCCTTTGCGGCTTTTGACTTAGGCTTTACGGACTCCACAACATTGCCTGCCTCTACATTTTCAACCGGCTTTTCCTCTTTTACCGCTTCATCAATTTTCTTTGTATTTGCCATTATTCAGTACCTCTCTTTTATAAAATTCCCGAAAGACAACAGAGTGCCTTTCGGGTTTGATTATAATTAGTTTTAACTAACCAGAGATCACTTGATCTCATACTCACCGAATACGGAATCGAAAATTACACCCGTACCCATCTTCAACTGAACCTGATAAGAAATAGTCTGGTCGTGGTTCTGATACTGGTCAAGCGTGCGAGAACGAGGCTCACCCTCAAAGAACAACTTGATAGGCTTGTAGTTAACGGGAAGAATGTAAATAATATTATCGGGCGACTTAAAGTCGTAAGTACCGCGATTGAACGTCTGCGGAATTTCGATAGTATCAAAGCCTTCCCAAGTCTTGAGATAACCGTAAGCATTCTTCTCATCTTTCATCTTGTCGGAGATCCAGTTTACACTTACCGCGCCGTCAAGCTTCGCAAGAGCCTGTCTTGTACCTGCGAAACGAACTGCTCTGCCCGCAGCAGTCTGAACTCTGATGGCAAGAGCGAGCAAGGTATCCTTGTTGAAAGAACCCGTCTCCTTAAGGTCGGTAGGAAGATATGTACCAGCTCCGTTAAACGCGGAATAAACGTGTTCATCAAGGAAACGCTGATATGATTTCTGAATGTTATCATACATTTTAACGAGAGAAGAGACGCCCTTCATAAAACGCTCCCACTCATCATAAACCATTACGGAATACCACTCTGTTTCAAGACTAAATGCCTTGCCCGCAGGAAGCTTTTGACGGTCGATATCCCAATGATTTCCCGAAAAACGGGAAACAAGCAGTGTTGATTCATCCTCAACAACAAACTCGTTCTTCTGACCGAGATTGGCATTCTTGACCTCAACAAATTCCTGATAGAACGGAGACACCGCCCAAGCATCGGGAATAGTCTGAATTAAGGTATCCTCAATGATCTCGAAAATTTCAGTCTTATGCTTTTCCCAAGCACGATAGCTAATCTTATCCGCACTATCAATACCGAGAATATCAAGAAAAGCTCTTCTCACACCCTCATCCGCACTTCCAGCAGCATAGTTTTTAACCAACCCGCGTCTGGCGTCAACATTAAGCGCAACGATCTGTTCAGTAGTAGCCATAATTATATTACCTCCTTTATCAAATCAAGTACCCGAAGGCTTGGAAGCCGCAGCAGGTTCGTTTTTAACAACTTCAATCTCGTACATGGAAGTACCCGTATCAACACCGCCCACAGTGCCGACCGCATATGTAAAACCATACTTGTCAATTGCAATAACCTTGCCGACAAAAGCATTAGCCGCGTTGGTCTCGCTTGCTGCCTTCTTGATCTTGCCCTTTTCACCGATAATAACAAAATCACCTATCTCAAGCTTATCCGCCGTAATATCGGTAGAAACCTTGTAACGCTGATCCGGCTTTAACTGATATGCTCTGAAAGGTTTGCAAGCCTTATTGGTGTACACAGACTCGTCATTTCTGCGTTCATAATTGTAATCGTCATAAACCCAAGCCACGTCCAAAGCAAGGTACGCGGGCTTTGTCACATCGAACTCCGCCTTATAAATCTCGCGCTCGCCGTCTTCAAGAACACCCTTAGAGATAAGAACGCCGTTGTCGATATCCTCATCCGCAACAAAAGAACGGCATACGCTGCCCTCAAGAAAAGAAGACTGCGCCGTAGAGTGTTTTACATTTGCCATATCAAATTCCCCCTTATTTTAATCATCATCAATACCATCAAGCAAATCGCCATACTTATCCGAATACTTGTCTGAATTACCGCGCTTAGGCACGGTAGTTTGAACTCCCCAAGCCGCATAAGAGAACTTCTCCGATTCGTCCTTAACGGATTTACCTAAAATAATAAGCATATCTTGTTCGACTTCTTTCGCGGTCTTGGAATAGTCGATCTGACTCTTATACAAGAAAAAGTCGGTATTTTTCGACAAACGCTTTTCATAAGACGAGATAACTCCGTCAATCTCAGCCTTGTGAGCGTCCTCGCGGGCTTTGACCTCAGCCGCCTCATACGCGTCAAGCTTCTGTTTGTCGACATCATAACGGCTTTGCAAAACGGCATATTCGGCATTTTTCTCCTCAAGTTTTTCAATAAAGCCCTTGGTTATCTCCGCTTTGATTGCTTCTGCCTTATTTGCAAATTCCGCCTCAGTCTTAGCCACAAGCGCCTTTCCAAATTCAGCGGCGCAGTCCTTAACAACAAGTTCAACACCGCTATCCGTATCAGCAACAGCAAGGTACTTCTTTACAGCCTTGTCATAAGCAAAAGCAACCTCCGATTTCTCGGTATCTACTGTATAAGGAATTTCATAGACCTCGAAATTCTCTTTGTTCATAGCATATACGAAATCGGGAGTTGCAGACAATACGGAATACTTGGTATCAAGCTTGCTTTTAATTACATCAAGTTCCATTTTAACCTCACCCTTTCCAATATAAATTTCAAACTCTTTGAGTTTGCTGTACAAAACATCAAATTCACTCTTGATCTTCTCATTATCAAGATCAAATTTCTTTACTCCCGCTGACGGGAAACAGGGCTCAACCTCATTTTCCCTGTTGTACGGATCGTGATTTAACAAACAATATGCCGACCAACTGAAATCATCTATGACACAATAATCATCCTTATCATAATCACAGTGATTTATCGTGATCTCCATTGATTGATTAAACCACAATTCATCGCTTTTCACAGCGTCCATGATGTTGTAGCGGTGCGTCCACAAAATAATATCAACGCAAAAATACCGCTTGACCTCGCCCGAAGCCTCGGTAACATCCTCAAACGAGGGGTTACAGTTCTCCGGAACAACTCCAAACGGTATCGTTTCATTAACTACTTCAAATCCGCCCTCCGCGCTGATCACGATCTTACTGTCGTGACCGCCGACACGCCACTTGCCATCGTCACCCTTGTATAAGTGAGCAACAACGGGAACGTTGGCATAGCCCTTGCGCACTATAAGCTTGTTCAACGCGTCCTCTGTAATGTCGGAAAAATTACGGTTTCGCCCCGTATACATCACACGACATCGAGCGCGTGTAAAATCCGAGTTGATAACGGAAAAATCCGAAAATTTTGTGACAGACTCTATCTGTCTTATTTCCCCCAAACACTTCACCCCCTTGCCAAATCAAAAATTCAAAGTCTTGCCTATGTAAAAATCATTACAGGAAAACTTAGTTGTCAAAACCTTGGTGAGTTCGGGCGAGTTGATAAAAACATACACCTGTCTGTCATCGCTAACTCGTTGTTCAACATAATGAAATCCAAGTTTTCTTAGCTCTTCGGCTTTAGCCTTGTCCAAAATATTTACGGTCGATCCCATTCAACTCACCACCTTACACTCTATTGTCACGGTCATTCCCTTCATTGTCATGGGTATTCTGCGTTATAGCGGAAATCTCACTTTCGTCCATAGCGGGTCTGCCGTTGTTTTCGCTGTCCGCCGCACTTTGCGTATACGCTGTCTTCATAGGCTCCCAACTGTCCGCAAGATCAAATACCTCGTTCTCCATATAGGCATTTCCGAGCATTTTAAGAGGATTGCACCCGATAACCGCCATAAGCTCGGATTTCACGGGACAGGAAGACTGCGCCATTTTCAGCAGCTCGTCCAGCTTGTCATTCTGGTTGAACGCCGTAACATTCAAATAGCGCAATGTAAACCTGTAATCATTGCTGTTAGTCAATTTTAACCGACAGTGAAAATTAACGGCTTTCGCCACTTGCTTTAATATCCTGTATACCTCAAAAGCGTCTACCTCAATAGATGTTTTCAGCTCCGATCCCGATGACGCACCCGACAGCAGCGACTGCGACACACCCAATTCGGAGTACATTTCGTCAATAGCGTTCTTAACATTATTGATGTTGTTGGTGGTATTGGTCGAGAACTCAATTGGCTTGACATCAAACGGAGTGGGAATAGCACCGATAGACCGCGCCAGTACGCTCAAAGCAAGCTCATAATAAGGTGTTACATCGGGTTCCGACATAGTGGGAACGCCGTTTGCATCGGTGGGGATCTTCATAGCGAGGAATTTGTAGACCTCGTTCTCCGCCTTTGTTTTCTCAATATCTTTAAAATCCTCAATATCGAGAATTTCCTTGATAATAAAAGCAAATGGTGGATATACATAATCGAATCCGTCATTGTATTTTATGCAGATGGTCTTCTCAAACGGCATTTGAACATAGCCGCTTTTAAGTTCGCCCGTTTGCTCTGCCGCGTCAAATATCTTCTGAACTTCATCGGGATAGACTTTAGAACGTTTATTCTTTGAAAGCACACGCTTGACTGCAAAACTCGGTATACCGTTTACATATCCCGTAATAACGCATTCTTCGGGTAAGAACGGGAATAACACCTTGCCGTCGGATGTTTCAACGATATACCCGAAATAAGCATCATACATAAACACACTGAACAGTATCTTGGGAAGTTCATTCTCCAGATCATACGAACCAACTTCTCTGCTGTACTCAAAATAGTCTTTTTTGATCTTAGTTTTCTTAATCCTGCTCTTGTTGCAGGTCAAAATATCCGTATCAATATTCCAGCACTCAGTCTTTGCAAGGTTTACATAATATTGAATTATCTTGCGGAAATATCCCGAGTGGAAGTATAAAAACTGCATAACCGAAATAAGCTTGTTCGTATGGTTCCAAGGCTTTTCAACCATTCTTCTGAGACTTTCCCGAGAATAGCCGCAAATGGTGTGATTATGCAGTTCTCCGATCTGCAAAACTTCACTTTTGCAAAGTTCTTTCAGCCGATAAAAATCAAACTTGGTTTTAGTTTCTTTGTTATCACTCTCCGACAAACATACATTCCCCCTTTCCCGTTAATATCAATTTCCGTATATCCGCGAGGCTCTGGCATATTTCTTCAAATAGCCTATGTTATGGGTATTCTCATTTGCGCTGATAAGCTCGGTTCTTCGAGCCAGCGCCAGAGCAAATGCCGACATTGCGTTAGTATAAGCGCGGTCGTCATGCATAGTATTTCGTTTTTCACGGGCTAGCTCATATTGAACCGAACCGTTGGGGTTGTCAAACCTACACATATACGAGGTCTCGGTTTTCAGCAGCTCGATATTAGTCAACGCTAACCTCTCGTCATTGGAAAGCATATGCTGTACAAACTCGCCCTTGTTCTCGGGATCGGGTATCATAATGAACTCCTTGCCGTCATAACTCGTATACTTTATCAGGTCAAGATTACTCATCTTTTCAAGCGCGTCATAGATTATCTTCTTGTGCGACTGCGGATTGATAAGATGAACGATCGGTGCCGCATTTCTGTATTTCATACGAGCCGTCTCATATTGCTTGTGATCCGGGTCGATCATACCCCTGTGAACATTTCCGAACCTGTCCGTCCAGTCCGCCATAAGCTGATCGGCAACAGCCGAAACACCGCCTCCACCCGCGCCCGCGTCTATGTAGAATTCAATGTTGCTCCATTCGGGAACGCCAACGCCGTTATATCTTATCAACTGCTCCTTGATAATTTCAAGCTGATCCGGCATAGGCAAAGGCGTTTTATTTTTTGTATTAACGTCAACCATAGAAATACAGTTCTCGAGCCGCAGATAATAACCTATTTTCTTGTCCTTGATAAGCTGATAGATACTCAACACCGAGCCGTCGAACGAACGCGCCGGATCATAACAGAAAATAAATTTCTTGTCACCGGTATCATTCTTCATAAGCGGCACACGATATTCCGAGTTGCGAACGAACGTCTCCATTTTAACGACCGCGTTCTGTCCGCCGCCGCGCCGAAACTTATTAAACAGTTCGCGTTCCGCTTTTTCGGGATCTTCTGCGATGTTCTTTTCAACAGCCTCTTTGGTGATGTGCGGTTCTATTTTTTCGCCGTCTATAGTCGAGTAGCTCATAATGGTGTTTGCGTTGATGTCGCATACAAAATAGTTGTCATCACCCATAAACATACGCTTTGCGAAATGCCTGTATTTCTGATAAAATGGAAATTCAACGTCTCCCGCACTCGAAGCATACAGCAACTGCAAAGGCATTTGTTTTGGCATAATATAATGAGATTTCCCAATACCGGTACTGAACGAAGTATCGGTATCCGCAAAGTGCTCCAACGCCGCCATTTGTTCGGCAGTCTGCCACGCGGTCTCATCAAACAAAACGCTGCCGCAAAGACCTCTCGCAGCTTCCACGTTAGTGGAAAGCGTCTTCAATTCGGAGTTGTTGTAAAGGGTAAAGTGATGCCCTGCCTGACTTTTGATAAAGCCCGTTTCGCTGTTAGCAGACTTCACCACCTCGTCCGCGAAAACAGAAGTACAATTGGCAAAGGACGGTATCCTTTTAAGTGCGATATCCTCAAGCATTTTGAATATCTCTATACTCTGCGCCGCAGAGTTTGCGGAGATAAACCACTTGCTGTTAGGGATAAGCATCATTTTAGCCATAAGAAAAACCGCCGCGGTAGTAGTCTTACCCGCACGGCGGCTGCAAAGCCATAATATATAACGCCGATACCAACTCTCCGAAAACATCCACTTTTGGTACTGAACCTCCCACGATAAATCGCGAGATTCTTGGGAACAGATTTCTAATGAAATCTTTATTACCAAGCTATCCCCATAGTCCCTACGGTTCTTATGTATGTTATTTTAGGCTGATATTCTCAACCCTTCGCTCAAAATATTTTTAGCTGCGTTTATGTCTCTATCGTGATGATTACCGCACTGAGGGCAAGTCCATTCTCTGACAGACAAGTCTTTGGTGTCACCGTTCCGATATCCACAACAAGAACACAACTGACTGCTCGCAAAGAATTTATCCACTTTTACAACTTCCCTACCATACCAATCCGCTTTGTATTGTAACTGCCTTACAAACTCAGACCACGACACATCGGATATTGCTTGTGCAAGCTTGTGGTTTTTAAGCATATTCGCTACTTGCAAATCCTCAATGCAAATAGTATCATTCTCTCGGATAAGCCGAGTAGTGATCTTGTTTAGAAAATCCTTACGCTGATTAGTCACTTTCTCAAACTGTCTTGCAACCTTAATTCTTGCCTTGTTACGGTTTGAGCTACCCTTTGTTTTTCGGGATAACTCTCTTTGTAACTTGACAAGTTTAGCTAAAGACTTCTTGAGATACCGAGGATTTTCTATCTTATCACCGTTGCTCGTGATGGCAAAGTCCTTAATTCCCAAATCCAAACCGATAACACTGCCTGTTTTCTCATACTTTTGCGGTTCAACATCTGTACAGCAAAGTGATACATAATACTTGCCGCTTGGAGTTTGTGAAATCGTAGCGTTGAGTATTCTACCTTGCGGAACTTGCTTGTCACGGGTCTTTACCATACCGAGTTTTGGGAGTTTTATATATTTGCCGCAAAACTGTATGTTGTTATTAAAATAACTTGACCTGTAGGAAAGGTCATGCGTTTTCTTACTTTTGAACTTGGGAAAACCACTATGCTCTTTAAAGAACTTCTTGTAAGCATTATCTAGATCTCTAAGAGCATTTTGAAGAGAACACTTATCAGGTTCTTTAAGCCAATCTAATTCTTGCTTTAACGCAGTCAAGTCTTTGCAACAATCATAGAAAAAAAGTTGCTTTCCTTCTGTCTTATACAGTTCAATCCTTTTTGCGAGATAATGATTATACACAAACCTAACACATCCAAATGTTTTAGCAATCAACAGTTTCTGCGCCTTGTTTGGATATATGCGGAATTTATACGCTCTCTCCATTACCCACCTCATTACAAACTGAACACAAGCAGTTCTTCCAATGCACCCGAATAGCAATTAGGATTACTCCATTCATCATGCGACAATTCAGCAAATTTATCAAATGAGATCTCGCGGAAATCCTCGCAGTCTTCAAGCTCTGAATTGCGAATAAGACCAATCAAACTATCACGTTCTTCCAAACTGTCGAATATCACTATCTCGTATCCGTACTTATCCTCATACAGAGCAAAGTACTTCAAAGGCAGCATTTCGTTCATCGTAAGGCGGAATGCTTCAAAGATCCTGTCTAAAGCATCCTCGAAATTGTCATACACCGACGGGATATTATCAATCACCATCTTAAACCCCAAAACTACCTCTACAATATTGCCGTTCTCCATTGCCAAAACTTCCTTTCTGTCGTGCGTTTTTATGTAAAATCTCTTGACTTTTCCGACCGCCTGGTGTATAATATTAATAGGTAATAACAATATAATACACTCAAATAGGACAGGGGATTTTAATCCCCTTGCTTGTCAAATAAAACTTACAAACGATATTATATCGCACTATTTCTAGATTGTCAAGTGAAAATCTAGAAATAAATAGATTTTGTATACACTAACAAAAGCAGAGGTGGTTTTTTATGTATTCTGCACAAGAGTTAGCCATCGCAATAAAGAAAAGAGCAAAAGAGACCAACAAGGTTATAAAAGATATGCTTGTATCCTGTTCTTTGAATAATAACACTATGTCAGGACTTTATCATAATAAGTCTATTGCTTTTGACAGCCTTGCTAAAATAGCTGATTACCTCGACTGTTCTGTTGACTATCTTATTGGCAGAACAAGCGACCCACAAATTCGAGAAATATCTGATACTCACAGCATCATCAAAGACACTCAAACAGATGTTTTACTTAACATCTTTGATGGGCTAGATCAAATCAATCGTTCAAAGTTGCTCGTATATGCTGACGAACTAAAAAAACAGTCCGCCGAAAACAAATGAATATAACGAGGGCGGTGAGCAACCGTCCTTTTTCGTTGCTAAAATAACATACATAAGAACCGTAGGCTCTAAAATTTATCGTATTAGAGGTTGTCGTTCACATAGGGCCGCTACACTCTATGCAGTTCTCTTATGAACTTCTTATGCTTTCACATAAGCACAGACTATATCTTCACCCTCGCCATTATGCGTTAGGGGCTACCCACTTCGGTGCGCTTGCACCTACTTCCCTCAAGAGGAATAGTCGTTGAACCTTCTCCTGTTCGGAGCTTGGCTGCTGATTGTCCATTATTACAGCGTTTAGGATTTAACCTTGCACTATACAGCAAATTCTTTCTGCTTTCGCCACCATCACGTTTGCGCTTATTTCATCGCTGCGTTGTGGTTTTGCTGCCTTTAGAAGTTTCCAGCAATTCAGGTAGTATTGCGTGGTCATCAACCACGACTACATACACGTTTCCGTATATGCTGACTAGTATAAAATTCTATAGAAAGAAATTTATTTTAATCAATGAGCTGTATTCCAAAGAACTCCTCAATAAACCATATCGGATCACGCCGCCCCATATTCATTATTTTTTCAAGCTTGTCATATTCCTCAAGCTTCTTCTGCGAAAACTCTTTGTCGGATAAAGGTATATAGTAGTCCATATGTTACACACCCCGCTTATTGCCAATGCGCTTAATATCGTTCAACTCGTTCTTTAAATTTCTGTTTTCCTCTTCCAAAACTTCGTTTTTACCCCGAAGATCGGTTATGATTTCACGCTGTTCCTTTACCATCGCGCTGTACTCGCTGTCACCAAACGCAAGCTGTTCTCCGATACATTGCGCGCTTATCTGTGCAACCTGCTTAAAGGATTCGGAAGTTTTAATATCAAATAAATTTGGACGGGAAGGCTCATATCCATCCTCGGACATATCTTTCATCTTTTGAGTAAACGCATTCTTTCCGCGCTTACCATTGCTCTTGGACGAAATATTGTTGTCCTGTGCTATTTTCGTGATGTTGTCCTGTAATTTTTTCTTTGACTCGGTGAGCGATTTCAGTTTGCCGTCGTCAAAATTCGGATCGTCCAGTTCGGGAGTGATTATCTCGTCTATCTTGCGTATCTGCAACTGATTTTGAACTATCTGAATACAGCCGATCATCTTGTGGCTGTCCTCTTTAACGCCGTCAATATCGCAATATCCCGAAAGGAGATTGTAGCAATACTTCCTGTCCTCATCGGACATTCCGCAATCCTCAAACGGATCGTACCCAACGGTAGAGATAACAAAGTTCATGTTAGTTTTGTCTTGCTTGCTCCATTTTGTTTCGGTTTCGTCCTTTGGCTTTTCAATTTTTCCGATCTCCCCGTCTACAATGCTGTTCTGAAAAGACTTGTGCTGATACTGCGTGTTCTGCAAGGTTCTTAAATACCACCCGAAATTAAAGCAGTTATTTTGTGATACAACGGAATTGTAAATATACGAATTGTAGTACATATCCAATTCCGCGCAGAGTATCATAAGCGCGGTTTTTTCATCATATCTCTTGGTATATTCATCAAACAATCCTTGAACACAAGTTTTGCAGAACGGTACTCTGCTGTTATTAGTCCTATACAACCTGCTCCACTTGTTCATATAAAACTCGCCCTCTTCTTTTTCCTTGCCGCATTTCAGACAATTGATAAAAAGAGTGCCCTCTGGCGGAACATAATTTTTAGGTCGTCTCCCCATTCATTCACCTCTTTTACATCTCAAATTTATCTTTGTTCTCTGTAATTTTCTTAGAATCCGCTCTTATATAAAATTTTCGTGTAACATCGGTTCCCGAATGGTTAAGCAAAGTAGAAACATCCTCAAGCGCCATACCTTTATTTTTCAGCAGCGTAGCCCCGGAATGGCGAAAATCATGTGCGTGCAGTGTAGGAACCCCAATCATCACTCCGATGTTATGGCACCAGTCCGTCAAAGTCCCGGTAGAGCAAATGTCGTACTTGCCGTTCACCATAGAAACAAATACATAACCATTGTCATCAATCCCGTTTTCCTCGCGGAACTTTTTCAAACCTTGCAGCAGTCCACAAACCTCTTTAGAAAAATAAAGCGTTACAATATAGCCCTCTTTCTCTATAACATTGTTGACCGTTCTGTTTTCGTAGTCAATCTGATCCCATCGCGTATTATGAACGGCATTTATTCGCGCCATAGTAGACAGAGAGAACAATGCGTACACCTGCCATTGCATAGCATGGTGCTTATTGCTTATCCCAACCGCTTTGCAAATATTATCGGCAAGCAAGGCTTTCATTTCATCTACCTGTTCCTGTGTAAGAAAGGTCTGTGTTAATACATCAGTATCCTTCTTTGGGCGATCAATATACAGCGCAGGATTTTCGGATATAAGACGTTTTTTCGCCAAAAACTTGTAGAAAGCCGATATAGAAGACATTCTCCGTTTAATCCTGCGTGAATTATTACCCTGCGTTTTACAGAAATAAATAAATTCCGTAATATCGTCCTCTGTGAGCTCGGTTACAGGTTTGTTTTCTTGGTTGTCATAGATAAAAACCCACCATGACTCAAGATCGTTCTGATAACCCGCCATAGTTTTTTCGGACAACTCGCGGATCGACATATCTATTTTATATTTTTGCCATAACTTTAACGTCTCTGAATTAACTTTACTTAACTTTTCAACGTCTTTCAGTTTGATTTTCTTGCTCAATTCAGCCATACTCTCACCCACCTTTCAACAAATAAAAAAACAGCCAAAAGCTCTTGACATTATAGGCAAAATATAGTATAATATTAATATATATAACATAGGAGGTTGTCATGAAAAAGAAATTAATTATAGCGGCTATAGCCGTTAGTATGCTGATGACAGGATGCAAGGAGAACGAAAACAAAGAAACGATCAGTGTACCATATTCGGACATGTTTAAATCCTCGGCACCTTCCACCACCGCTACGGAAGAATGGACTGTTCAATCGGATGAATCCGAATTGTACAGTACCCTTGTATCGCAAACCAAAGCAGCGTCGTTCAATCAGGATATAGCAAACACCCCAATTGATGATATCTGTTATATCACATATAAAGCCGACAGCCCCAAAAAGAAGGAAACCTATCACAGTTACAGAGTTATTTTCAGAACAGAAACAGACACGTACTTACTTGGAACGTCCCCCTACAAATCCTGTAAATGGGATAAAATCAATTCGGTTTGCCGGGAAATCGGAAATAGGATTTACATAAATTATCAGATGATCGGAGTCTCCCCCCTCGAAATCGAAAATGGGATTGACATAAATTATCAGGTGATCGGAGTTCCCTCCCTCAAAGACTTTGAACTTCTTGATGAATCCGGTATATACATTCCCGGGCAGTTCGAGATGTGGACTTCAACGCTTGTTTCATCGGAAAGCGACAAGGCTTATTATCGAAACTCAAAAGGCTCATACCTTGCAACAAAAAGTGTATCTAAAAAAAGCGGGGTATGCGCAATAATCAAAGTAAGCACCACCCAAAATGATGAATCATTGCTTTCCACCTCGTGGGCAAATTACGAAGAGTTAAAGTCCCAATTAGAATCAGAGGCGGAATAATTCAAAAGCATCTTACTAATACCCTTTAAACAACATATAGGGCGCGAGACTTATCTCGCGCCCCAAGCTTTTGTCCGCAGACAGAAAGCCTTGATGTAAAAACTAAGGGCAGTGCAGAAAACCGCACCGCCCGTCCAAAAACAAAACTTTTCTGTGCGACCCGAAAAGGGTAAAAATGCCATAACAACAGCGCACGTTTTGTTTTTAATATCACACAGGGCAGAGTATTCCCCACCCCCTCTTAAACGGTTCGCATTTGCTTCTTCGGTAGCGAAACACTAGATTTATGTTAAATTTAAGCAAGTGATCATTAAACGCCTTTTGTAAATAATCACAAATTTTACTTGTCATCTCTCAATATTATTGCTATTTTCAACAATTTTCTCCAAAAATTATTGAACTGCGCTTTTAAATGTGTTATAATGAATTAAATAATTCTATGTCATAATTAAAGAGGTGTGGTTAAGAATGAGTAGAAAAAAAGAATCAGATAAAATTGTAATCAAAAATAATGATGTTGATAACACTAATAATATCAAAAAGTTCTTTACAAGTATTTTATTTATAGGAATAATCTTAGTTTTGATTGCGATTATAATAACTTTAGTTATTGTTCCAAAGGTGAACAATTCTTTTGGGGAAATCGCTTTGCAAATTTTAGGAGGTGGCTTATCCACTGTTGGAACAGGTTTTATAGTTGGATATGCAATAGATGTGAAAAAGAACGCCTCGGAATACACCAAAGAAATTGGCAACCAATTACAAAAAATTATCGTTGACAAATCGTTTGTCAGAACATTAAACGATGATGAGAAATTGTCGATTTGTGAAAAACTAATAATTCCAAATGATTCAAAACGTCATACAGACATAGACGAGTATATGAAAAGCAAATCGAGAAAATTTTTAGATTTTTCCGATATAAATTTTCGCACAAATTTTGCAGTTACTGTTGAAGTATCATATGACAAAAATCTTGAAAAATATAAGTCACAATATTCTTTCTCACATCGCATTTATAAAATAAATAACGAATATAAACCCTTAGATATAAAACTTGAGAAATATTCCACCTTAAATCCTACAATTATTAAGAGTAATAACAACAAAGAGTTAAAAAGGGTGACGGCTGAAGAATGTAAGAGAAATAAGCATACGGACACAATTGAAAGAGAGATCTTCTCTTATGACATCCCACAAGAATATTGTAGATTTCCCTTTTTAATAATTGAACGAAATGTAATTGAATATGGACATAAACATTGGATTTCATTAAATTGGAGCTCCCTAACACCTATCCGCGATCTAACATATGAAATTATATGCCATGATGGTATTATTAAAGATTATTATATTTTCGACAATTCCGATTTATATGAAACGCCAAAAATAAGTGACGATAGAAAAAGGATGGTGATAAAGACAACGCAATGGGTTGATCCATATACAGGAATATGCGTTATAGTGGCTAATCCTTCGAAAGATGATAATTTTTAAAAAAGTCACAGAGAAATTAAACGTGGAAGAGAGCGATTTCGTTTACATACGTTTTGTAAAATCTGCTTAACAACATCAGTCATATCTTCTCCGCCATATTTAAGAAAAATAAATTCACTCAATATTTTCCCATCAATTTCAATCCCTTCTTCGCTAATATTGTAAATATTTGACAGAAATTTATAGTAAATATCATGTGTTGCACGAACATAAGG
>CAMWVP010000002.1 GCA_947177735.1 uncultured Clostridia bacterium | reverse complement strand
TCACTCAAATCTATTACCAACTCTGCTTAAAATAATTAGTCCAAGAATTTCTTTTTAATATTTTATTTATCTCCAAATAAATTTTTCAAATTTTTTTCGCGTTCCCCCCCCCCCGGGGGGGCAAAACCGTAAAAAGCTTTGAGATTCGGAAATATTTAATTGGCGGAGCAATATTGTATCTTTCACAATTTTTTGCGGTTCGGAAGCAGTCTTTATGTTTATGCTGTAACAAAAGCGTTAATAATGAGGTTACAAGAACATGGAAATTATTGACGGAAAAGGAGAGCTTTATGAGAGATTTTCTTGTAACCATCGTGCTTATGGCGGGTATCGTGTTTTCGCTGGCGTTCGGGGCGTTTGAGGCGTTCGCGGACGATTGCGGCAGCGTTCGGGAGGAGGTGCTGCGGCTGCATATCCCGGCAAATTCGGACAGTGAGGAGGATCAGGCGGTAAAGCTCGAGCTGCGCGATTTCCTGCTCGGGGAGTACGGCGGCGAGCTGTCCTCCTGCGGAGACCTCGTCGCAGCCGAGGAGCGCGCCCGTGAGCTGCTGCCCGAGATAGAGCGTCGCTGCACGGAGTTCCTTTCGGAACGCGGATTTGAATACGGCGCGAAAGCCGAGCTTGCCGATATGTATTTCACCACGCGTGAGTATGACCGCCTTATCCTCCCCGCGGGCGAATATACGGCGCTGCGCGTAACGCTCGGCAGCGGCAGGGGGCACAACTGGTGGTGCGTTATTTTTCCGCAGCTGTGCCTGCCTGCGGTCTCCGAGCCCGATCCCGACGCCGAGAGCGTGCTGGAAGCATTTGGAAAGCCGCAGAAGCTAACGGTCAAGTTCGCGGTGTATGAATGGCTGCAAAAGATGTTTGACGGCTGCAATTAAACAAATACGGACTGTATATACCCGCGGTTCTCCCCGCCTCCGGCGGGGAGAACCGCATAAATCAAGACTGTTTTTTTAAAAAGGACTTTTTCTGCAGCCTGTAAACAAATGTTACGCTAATTTAAAAAATATGCAAAAAACCCCTTGACAAATTGTTCCGTTTGTGGTAAAATATTAAAATGTATCATAATGGAGTGATAGGCTATTTATGCCCTAAATTCCGTGCTATTTATTAAGGAGTGATTAAAGCCGATGGTGAATACAAAGCCTGTGCAGTCGGGAAAAACTACGAGACAGAGCTTCTCCAAGATCAATGAGGTCATCGATATGCCGAACCTCATCGGTATCCAGAGAGATTCGTATGAATGGTTCCTTACCGACGGAATAAAAGAGGTTTTCAAGGACGTATCTCCGATCGTTGACTCGAACGGAAAGTTTGAGCTGTCTTTTGTGAATTACCGCCTCGAAAGCGAGACCAAGTACTCTATCGAGGAGTGTAAGGAGCGCGACGCGACCTACGCCGCACCTTTAAAGGTCACCGCAAGCCTGCTCAACAAGGAGACCGGAGAGATCATTGACAACGAGATCTATATGGGCGATATGCCGCTCATGACGGACAGCGGAACCTTTGTTATCAACGGCTCTGAGCGCGTCGTCGTTTCGCAGCTGGTGCGCTCACCCGGCGTTTACTACGGCTTTGACTATGATAAGACGGGCAAAAAGCTGTTCAAGGCTACCGTTATCCCGAACAGAGGCGCGTGGCTCGAGCTTGAGATGGACGGCTCTGACGTGTTCTATGTGCGCATAGACAAGAACAGAAAGTTCCCCTGCACGACCTTCCTTCGCGCTATCGGTTTGTCGAGCGACAGCGATCTTATCGGCAAATTCGGCGAGGATCCGCGCATCACCGTCACCATCGAAAACGGCAAGGATAACACCAAAAACGAGGAGGAGGCTCTTCTTGAGGTCTACAGAAAGCTCCGCCCCGGCGAGCCCGCGACCGTAGATTCGGCAAGAACCACTCTCGATAATCTGTTTTTCGACGCCAAAAGATACGATCTTTCGCGTTTCGGACGCTATAAATACAACAAAAAGCTCGGCATAGCTCAGCGGCTTATCGGAAAGAAAGCTGCCGAGAACGTCGTTGCGCCCCTTTCCGGTGAGCTGCTCGCGGAGGAAGGCGCTGTCATCACCGCCGAGACGGCTATGGATATACAGAACTCGGGCGTTATGGAGGTATCCGTTTTCAAGCCCGAGGGCGAGGGCACGATGAAGATCGTCGGCAACGGCATGGTCGACATTCATCTGTATACGGGCGATCTGGACGTTGAGGCTCTGGGCATCAACGAGCAGGTCAAGTTCGGCGTGCTCGCGGATATCCTTGAGGAGGCGGGCGACGACAAGGAACTGCTCGCCGAGCTTATCGCAAAGCGTTCCGACGAGCTTATCCCCAAGCACATCACGCTTGAGGACATCTTCGCGGCTGTCGGCTACTTTATCAACCTCAACGAGGATGTCGGCGACATCGACGATATCGACCATCTCGGTAACAGACGTATACGCTGTGTCGGCGAGCTGCTTCAGAACCAGTTCAGGATAGGCTTCACGAGAATGGAGCGTACTATCCGCGAGAGAATGGGGCTCCAGGCGAACGATACCGAGAAGGTAACGCCGTCATCGCTTATCAACGCGCGTCAGGTCATCGCGGCTATGAAGGAGTTTTTCGGCTCGTCTCCGCTGTCGCAGTTCATGGATCAGAACAACCCCCTTGCGGAGCTCACCCACAAGCGCCGTCTGTCCTCGCTCGGTCCGGGCGGACTTTCGCGTGACCGTGCGGGATTTGAGGTTCGTGACGTACATTATTCGCATTACGGACGTATGTGTCCCATCGAGACCCCCGAGGGTCCCAATATCGGCCTGATATCTTATCTCGCGACGTTCGCTAAGATCAACGTTTACGGCTTTATCGAAGCGCCCTACCGCAGAGTCGACAAGGCGACGGGCAAGGTGCTTGATGAGGTGGTATATATGACCGCCGACGTTGAGGATAAGTATGTCGTCGCGCAGGCGAACGAGCCTCTCGACGAGAACGGCTGCTTCGCGAGACCTCGCGTAAACGCGCGCTGCCGCGACGCTATCCTTGAGATCGAGCGCGAAAAGGTAGACTTTATGGACGTATCGCCGAAGATGGTGGTGTCCGTGGCTACTGCGATGATCCCGTTCCTCGAGAACGACGACGCGAACCGTGCCCTCATGGGCGCGAACATGCAGCGTCAGGCTGTGCCGCTTATGGTGACGGACAATCCCATTGTTGGAACCGGTATGGAGTACAAAGCTGCCGTGGATTCGGGCGTAGTTATCTGCGCCAAGGAGGACGGCGTTGTCTCCGAGGTGTCCGCCGACCGTATCATTATCAACTCTGACGAGGGCAAGGAGCATATTTACAGGCTCATCAAGTTCAAGCGTTCCAACCAGGGCAACTGCGTGAACCAGCGCCCGATCGTTTCCAAGGGCGAGCGCGTGTCCAAGGGCGACGTTATCGCCGACGGTCCCGCTACCAAGATGGGTGAGATCGCGCTCGGAAAGAACGCTCTCATCGGCTTTATGACATGGGAGGGCTACAACTACGAGGACGCGGTTCTCATAAACGAAAAACTGGTTTACAACGACGTTTACACGTCGATCCACATAGAGGAATACGAGCTTGAATGCCGTGAGACAAAGCTCGGTCCGGAGGAGATCACCCGTGATATCCCGAACCTCAACGACGAGGTGCTCAAGGATCTCGACGACCGCGGAATCATCAGAATAGGCGCGGAGGTTCATTCCGGCGATATCCTTGTCGGCAAGGTGTCTCCCAAGGGCGAGACCGAGCTTACCGCCGAGGAGAAGCTGCTGCGCGCGATATTCGGCGAAAAGGCGCGCGAGGTGCGCGACAATTCACTCAGAGTTGCGCACGGCGAGAGCGGCATCGTTGTTGACGTTAAGGTGTTCAACCGCGAGAACTGCGACGACCTGTCTCCGGGAGTAAACGAGAAAGTCCGCGTATATATCGCGCAGAAGCGTAAGATCTCCGTTGGCGACAAGATGGCGGGTCGTCACGGTAACAAGGGCGTCGTATCGCGTATCCTCAAGCAGGAGGATATGCCGTTCCTGCCCGACGGAACTCCGCTTGACATCGTGCTGAATCCTCTGGGCGTACCGTCGCGTATGAATATCGGACAGGTTCTCGAGGTGCACCTCGGTTATGTCGCGAGGGCGCTCGGCTGGAAGATCGCGACCCCCGTATTCGACGGCGCTCACGAGCAGGATATCCGCGCGCTTTATGACGAAGCCCGCGGTAAGCGCAAGGAGCTGCTCGGCGAGGGCAGCGCGGGCATCGACTTTACAAAGCTCGCGTGGACGAGCGACTGCAAGACGCAGCTTATAGACGGCAGAACGGGCGAGAAGTTCGACTCCCCCGTAACCGTTGGATATATGTACTATCTCAAGCTCCACCACCTGGTAGACGATAAGATTCACGCGCGTTCTACGGGTCCGTACTCTCTCGTAACGCAGCAGCCTTTGGGCGGTAAGGCTCAGTTCGGCGGTCAGCGCTTCGGTGAGATGGAGGTATGGGCGCTCGAGGCATACGGAGCGGCTTACACGCTGCAGGAGATACTCACGGTCAAGTCCGATGATCTTATGGGTCGTCAAAAGACCTATGAGGCTATCGTAAAGGGCGATTCCGTGCCCAAGCCCGGCGTTCCCGAGTCGTTCAAGGTAATGGTCAGCGAGCTCCAGGGTCTGGGTCTGGATATCCGTATCCTTGACGACGCGGGCAAGGAGATCGATCTTAAGGAGGACTACGACGACGATGACGGCTCGAGCTACGGCAGACAGAGCTTCAGCGAGGATTACAGATCCGACGACGGAGATTTCAATGCCGCGGGCTATGAGGTGACCGATGCCGAGTCCGCAGGCGGCGTTGTCCTGGGAGATGACGAGGACTTCGACGATGAGGAGTACGACGACGAGGACGCGGATTTCGACGACGGTCTCGACGATGACGAGGACTTCGGCAGCGACGATGACGACGACTTCGGCGATGGAGACGGCGGCTTCGAGGATTGAGCAAACGCGGGTACACCCCCGATAATATGAAAACGAGGTAATATAATGAGCTTTAGTGTTTTCGAGTCTATGAAAATAGGTCTTGCTTCCGCCGATCAGATACGCGAGTGGTCGCACGGCGAGGTGCAGCGTGCCGAAACGATAAACTACCGCAGCCAGAAGCCGGAAAAATTCGGTCTGTTCTGCGAGCGTATCTTCGGGCCGCAGAAGGACTGGGAATGTAACTGCGGAAAGTACAAGAGAATTCGTTTTAAGGGCAAGATATGCGAGAAGTGCGGCGTTGAGGTAACGCGCAGCAAGGTTCGCCGCGAGCGTATGGGTCATATCGAGCTTGCCGCTCCCGTATCGCATATCTGGTATTACAAGGGCACTCCGAGCCGTATCGGTCAGGTGCTCGACCTTACTCCCAAGAAGCTGGAGGAGGTACTTTACTTCACTAAGTATATAGTTATCGATCCGGGCGAAAAGACGGGTCTCGTAAAGAAGCAGCTGCTCACCGAGGAGGAGTACAGCCAGTACGCCTCCAAGTACTCGGGCATCGACACGTTCCGCGCGGGAATGGGCGCCGAGGCTATCAAGGAGCTGCTCGCGGAGATCGATCTCGACGCGCTCGAGGAGGAGCTGAAGGCCGAGCTTGAGACCACCTCCGCGGGTCAGAAGCAGGTGAAGCTGCTGCGCAGACTGGACGTTATCGAAGCGTTCAAGAACAGCGGCAACCGCCCCGAATGGATGATACTGGACGTTATCCCGGTCATCCCTCCGGATATTCGCCCTATGGTGCAGCTGGACGGCGGACGCTACGCGACCTCCGACCTGAACGAGCTGTACCGCAAGGTCGTTATGAGAAACAACCGCCTGAAGGATCTGCTCTCCAAGAAAGCGCCCGACCTTATCGTGCGCAATGAGAAGCGTATGCTCCAGGAGGCGGTCGACGCCCTCATCGACAACGGCAGACACGGCAGAGCCTACACGGGCTCCAACAACCGTCCGCTCAAGTCGCTGTCCGATATGCTCAAGGGCAAGCAGGGACGTTTCCGTCAGAACCTGCTCGGTAAGCGCGTCGATTATTCCGGACGTTCCGTTATCGTCGTAGGTCCCGAGCTGAAAATGGATCAGTGCGGTCTGCCCAAGGAGATGGCGCTCGAGCTGTTCAAGCCGTTCGTGCTGAACGATCTGGTGCTGAACGGCGTTTCGCCCAACATCAAGCAGGCTAAGAAGCTCGTCGAGCGCGCTGACGATAAGGTCTGGGACTCGCTCGAGAACGTTATCAAGGATCACCCCGTGCTTCTCAACCGTGCGCCTACGCTGCACAGACTGGGAATCCAGGCGTTCTCTCCGATACTGGTAGAGGGACGCGCGATAAAGCTCCACCCGCTGTGCTGTACCGCGTTCAACGCGGACTTCGACGGCGACCAGATGGCTGTACATCTTCCGCTCTCCAATGAGGCGCAGGAGGAGGCGAGAACGCTTATGCTCGCCGCCAAGAACCTGCTCAAGCCCTCCGACGGAAAGCCCGTTACCGTTCCTACGCAGGATATGGTTCTCGGCTCCTACTATCTGACAATAGACAAGGCGGGCGAGCGCGGCGAGGGCAAGGTGTTCCGTGACGCGAACGAGGCTATAATGGCTTATCAGGACGGTATCATCACTATTCACGCGGCAATAAAGGTGCGCGTGACAAAGGATCTCGGAGATACCGTTATTACAAGAATAGTTCCCACCACGGCGGGCAGGATCATTTTCAACGAGCATATCCCGCAGGATCTCGGTTTCGTTGACAGAACAGATCCCGATCATCAGCTCGATTATGAGATCGGCTTCAAGGTAAGAAAGAAGGAGCTCGGTCAGATAATCGACCGTTGCCTTAAGATACACGGTACGGCAACGACGGCTCAGGTGCTCGATAAGATCAAGGCTATGGGCTATAAGTACTCCACGCGTTCGGGCATTACGGTCGCGGTATGCGACGCGGAGATTCCCCCGCAGAAAGCCGAGATAATCAAGCAGGCGGATGAGGATATCGCGATCATGAACAAGAAGTTCTCGCGCGGCTTCATTTCCGACAGCGAGCGCAAGAGAAACTTTATCGACACATGGGAAGCTGCTACAAAGAAGGTAGCGTCGGCGCTGACCGCGAACCTCGACCATTACAATAACATCTATATGATGGCGGACTCGGGAGCCCGTGGCTCGGACGCTCAGATAAGACAGCTCGCCGGTATGCGCGGACTTATCGCAAATACATCGGGCGCGACCATCGAGATGCCGATCAGGGCTAACTACCGTGAGGGATTGAACGTCCTTGAGTACTTCATCTCCTCGCGAGGCGCGCGTAAGGGACTTGCCGATACGGCGCTCCGTACCGCCGACTCGGGCTACCTGACAAGACGACTTGTCGACGTTTCCCAGGAGGTCATCATACGCGGCGACGACTGCGGCACGACAAACGGCATTGAGGTATACGAGATACGCGAGGGCGACGAGCTTGTTGAAAAGCTCGCGGAGAGACTTGTCGGACGTTTCCTGACAGAGGACTTCACCGCGCCCGACGGCTCGTTCACTATTTCCTCGGATAAGCTTCTCACCGACAGTGACGCGGCTAAAATAGTAAAATCGGGCGCAGAGCGTGTAAAGGTGCGCTCGGTGCTCACCTGTGAGCTCCGCAATGGCGTTTGCGCGAAGTGCTACGGCGCTTCTCTTGCCAACGGTCAGCTCATCAGCAAGGGCGAGGCGGTAGGCGTTATCGCGGCTCAGTCCATCGGCGAGCCCGGTACGCAGCTCACCATGCGTAACTTCCACACCGGCGGTATCGCGGGCGCGGAGGATATCACGCAGGGTCTGCCGCGTGTAGAGGAGCTCTTTGAGAGCCGTCACCCCAAGAACGCCGCGATCATCACGCGCGTTTCGGGTATCGTGAGGTTCGAGGAGATCAAAAAGACACGTCACGCGGTCATCACCTCCGACGACGGTCTCGAGGAAGCATACGCCGTACCGTTCGGCTACCGTCCGAAGGTGCAGAACGGCGACAGGGTAGAGGCGGGCGATCCGCTGACAGAGGGCTCTATCAACCCGCCGGACGTTCTCGCGGTAAAGGGCGAAAAGGAAGTCCAGAACTACATCATCAGCGAGGTTCAGAAGGTTTACCGCTTGCAGGGCGTTGATATCAACGATAAGCACATTGAGGTCATAGTGCGCCAGATGATGCGTAAGGTCAAGGTCGCTGATCCGGGAAGCAGCTCGCTGCTCGCGGGAGCGGTAATCGGCAAGAACGAGTTCGTTGAGATGTGCGACAGGCTCAGAGAGCGCGCTGAGCAGGGCGAGGAGATCGTGATGCCGACAAGCGAGCCCGTGCTCCTCGGTATCACTAAGGCGTCGCTCGCGACCGACAGCTTTATGTCGGCGGCGTCGTTCCAGGAGACCACCAGAGTGCTCACCGAAGCCGCTATCCGCGGTAAGGTAGACCCGCTGACCGGTCTTAAGGAGAACATTATCATAGGCAAGCTCATACCCGCGGGTACGGGTCTCAGAGCGCAGGAGGAAGCGGCTGCGGCTGCCGAGGCGGAAGCTCATGGCGCAGAGGCTGCGGAGACCGTCGAGGGTGCCGAGATCGTTCCCGATGCCGGGCTCGGCGGCGACGTGACCGACGGCACTGTGGACAGTGAAAACGCTTAACGAAAACGTTCGTTAAAGTGCACAAAAAGACAATTTAACAGTAACTATTTAGCGGCGGTTGTCACAAAGTTTTGAAAAAGACCTTGACAAACGCCGCTTTTTAGTATATAATTTATGAATGTGTGTTAGTATATTTTTCTATTGGAGGAAATAATAATACACGGAATATTTTATATTTAAGGAAGAGGTGAAAAATAGTGCCTACGTTTAACCAGCTTGTTCGTAAGGGTCGTCAGGTTTCCACCAAGAAATCCAAGGCGCCGGCGCTCCAGAAGGGTATGAATACTCTCCACAAGGAGCAGATCGACCAGCACTCTCCCCAGAAGCGCGGAGTTTGCACCGCTGTTAGAACTCAGACTCCCAAGAAGCCTAACTCCGCTATGAGAAAGGTTGCCAGAGTTAAGATTTCCAACGGCTACGAGGTAACGGCGTATATCCCCGGTATCGGACATAAACTGCAGGAGCACTCCGTTGTACTCATCAGAGGCGGACGTGTTAAGGACCTCCCCGGTGTGCGTTACCACATCGTAAGAGGAACCCTCGACGCTCAGGGCGTTGACAAGAGAATGCAGGGACGCTCCAAGTACGGTGCGAAGCGTCCGAAGGCAGGAAAGAAGGCTTAATTTCAGTTCCTGTAAAGCTGTCAAACGGGCATTATTTAGCAATAAAGCATTGCCTTTTGTTTGGATAGCGGGAGTGAAACGCTTTCGAGTACCTATGATTTCATTGGGGATCATCCGCAGCGGATGCCCCGCAATAATGTAAGGAGGGAAGTTAAAGTGCCAAGAAGAGGTAATGTCCCCAAGCGTGAGGTTCTGCCGGATCCGCTTTACGGTTCGGAGTTGGTAACAAGACTTATCAACAATATCATGCTTGACGGAAAGAAGGGCGTAGCCCAGAAGATCGTTTACGGCGCGTTTGAGATCGTTGCCGAAAAGACCGGCAAGGAGCCGCTTGAGGCTTTCGAGGAGGCAATGGAGAACATTATGCCCCAGCTCGAGGTCAAGGCAAGACGTGTCGGCGGTGCGACCTACCAGGTTCCTATGGAGGTTCGCCCCGAAAGACGCCGCACTCTCGGTCTGCGTTGGATAACCAACTACAGCCGTCAGAGAAGCGAAAAGACGATGAAAGAAAGACTTGCAAACGAGATTTGCGACGCGCTGAACAATCAGGGCGGAGCTTGCAAGAAGCGTGACGATACACATAAGATGGCTGAAGCTAATAAGGCTTTTGCTCACTTTAAGTGGTAAAATTAAACGCCGTTTAGCCCAATTGAATAATGCAGACTTTTGTGCAACGCGAATGCTTTTATTGCCAAAAACTTTGCGGCGTTTAATTCTTTGGGCTATCAAGTAGTATTACGGAGGAATTTATGAAAAGAGACGTTTCTCTTGAAATGACACGTAATATTGGTATCATGGCTCATATCGACGCGGGTAAGACCACCACCACCGAGCGTATCCTGTTCTATACGGGCGTCAACTACAAGATGGGTGAGACGCACGAGGGCGCTTCCACGATGGACTGGATGGATCAGGAAAAGGAGAGAGGCATCACAATCACCTCCGCCGCTACCACCGCGTTCTGGAAAGAACACCGTATCAATATTATCGATACTCCCGGACACGTTGACTTCACAGTCGAGGTTCAGCGTTCTCTGAGAGTGCTTGACGGCTCTGTCACTGTATTTTGTGCAAAGGGCGGCGTTGAGCCGCAGTCCGAAACAGTTTGGCGTCAGGCGGACAATTATCACGTTCCCAGAATGGCTTATGTAAATAAGATGGACATTATGGGCGCGAACTTTTATAACGTAGTGGATATGATGCACGACAGACTGAAGTGCAACGCTGTTCCGATCCAGCTCCCCATAGGCGCTGAGCAGGACTTCAAGGGCATCATCGACCTTATCGAGATGAATGCCGATATCTACTATGACGACCTCGGCAAGGATATGCGTGTCGAGGAGATTCCCGCGGATATGAAGGATAAGGCCGAAGAGTACAGAGCAAACCTGCTTGAGAAAGTAGCCGAGCTCGACGACGACCTCATGGAGCGTTACCTCGAGAACGAGGGCGCGGATTTCACCGCCGAGGAGATAAAGAAGGCTATCCGCAAGGGCACGATCGACAATAAGTTCGTTCCCGTTACCTGCGGTACTTCTTACAGAAACAAGGGCGTACAGAAGCTGCTCGACGCTATCGTTGACTTTATGCCGTCGCCTTTCGATATCCCCGCTATCAAGGGTACCAACCCCGAAACGGGCGACGAGGAGGAGCGTCATCCCGGCGATAAGGAGCCGTTCTCCGCGCTTGCGTTCAAGATCGCTACCGATCCGTTCGTTGGTAAGCTCTGCTTCTTCAGAGTTTACTCCGGCTATGTTGAGGCGGGTACAAGCGTTCTCAACTCCACCAAGGACAAGAACGAGCGTATGGGTCGTATCTTGCAGATGCACTCCAACCACAGACAGGACATCGAAGCTTGTCCGTGCGGAGATATCGCGGCGGTTGTAGGTACCAAGTACACTACTACCGGTGATACGTTCTGCGATCCCGCTCACCCGATAATCCTCGAGTCCATGGACTTCCCCGAGCCCGTTATCGATCTGGCTATCGAGCCCAAGACCAAGGCGGGTCAGGAGAAAATGGCTATCGGTCTCGCAAAGCTTGCGGAAGAGGATCCGACCTTCAAGACCTGGACAAACCAGGAGACAGGTCAGACGATCATCGCGGGTATGGGCGAGCTTCACCTCGAGATCATCGTAGACAGACTGCTGCGTGAGTTCAAGGTTGAGGCTAATGTCGGCGCACCTCAGGTTGCCTATAAGGAGACTATCACGGGCAACGCCGACGTTGATATGAAGTATAAGCGTCAGTCGGGCGGTTCGGGTCAGTACGGTCACGTAAAGATCCGCGTAGAGCCGAACGAGAGCGGCAAGGGCTACGAGTTCAGCAATGACGTAGTCGGCGGCGCTATTCCGAAGGAGTTTATCCCCGCTGTTGACGCGGGTATCCAGGGCGCGCTGAATGCCGGCGTTCTCGCGGGCTACCCCGTTGTCGACCTTAAGGTCTCGCTGTACGACGGTTCTTACCACGAGGTAGACTCGTCCGAAATGGCGTTTAAGATCGCGGGCTCTATGGCTATCAAGGAAGCGCTCAAGAAGGCAAGCTCGATAATCCTCGAGCCGATAATGAAGGTCGTAGTCGTTTGCCCGTCGGATTACACCGGTACGGTCATCGGCGACCTCACATCGCGCCGCGGACAGATTCAGGGTCAGGAATCCCGCTTCGGTACGGAGCAGATCACCGCTCTCGTTCCGCTGTCCGAGATGTTCGGCTACTCCAACGACCTCCGCTCCAAGACTCAGGGACGCGGTCAGTACGTTATGGAGCCGCACAGCTATATCGAGGTTCCCAAGAACATCGCAGAGGGCATTATGTCTAAGCGTAAGCAGAATGATTGATCTTCTCTGATAAGTTGACGCGGCTTACGCTGCGAAAGCAGAACGATTGATTTTCATCAACTGTTTAAATTATTTGTGGAATATTAAGAAAACTACTTGATTTTTTCCGTAAATAATGGTAAAATATTACTGTAAACCTATTACGGGTGTAAAGCCCGAATGCCTATTACAAGGAGGAAATACCAATGGCTAAGGAAAAATATAACTCCAGCAAACCGCATGTAAACATCGGTACTATCGGTCACGTTGACCACGGTAAGACCACTCTGACCGCTGCTATCACCAAGTGGCTCGCGCTCAAGGGTCAGGCTAAGTTTGAGGCTTATGATATGATCGATAAGGCTCCCGAGGAGAGAGAGCGCGGTATCACGATCAATACCGCTCACGTTGAGTATGAGACCGACAATCGTCACTACGCTCACGTTGACTGCCCCGGCCACGCCGACTATATCAAGAACATGATCACCGGTGCGGCTCAGATGGACGGCGCTGTACTCGTTGTTGCGGGTACCGACGGTCCTATGGCTCAGACCAAGGAGCACATTCTGCTCGCTCGTCAGGTTGGCGTTCCCGCAATGGTTGTATTTATCAACAAGTGCGACGACGCAGGCGAGTACGATCCCGCTACCGGCGAGTACAACGATCCCGACGAGATGCTCGAGCTCGTTGATATGGATATCCGCGGCGAGCTGTCCAAGAACGGCTTCCCCGGAGACGATATCCCGATCATCCGCGGCTCCGCAAAGGTTGCTCTGGATTCCGATTCCAAGGATCCCGAGGCTCCCGAGTACGCTTGCATCAAGAAGCTGATGGAGGCAATCGACTCCTACATCCCCGCTCCTGAGAGAGACGAGGCTAAGCCCTTCCTGATGCCCGTAGAGGATACTATGACCATCACCGGTCGTGGTACCGTTGCTACCGGTCGTGTAGAGCGTGGCGTAGTTAAGGTTAATGATACCGTTGAGATCACCGGTCTGGTTGACGAGCCCAAGAGCACTGTTGTTACAGGTCTTGAGATGTTCAGAAAGACCCTTGACGAGGCTGTTGCAGGCTACAACATCGGCGCACTGCTCCGTGGTATCACCCGTGATCAGATCGAGCGTGGTCAGGTTCTCTGCAAGCCCGGTTCTATCCACCCGCACACCAAGTTCAGCGGTCAGGTTTACGTTCTTAAGAAGGAAGAGGGCGGTCGTCATACTCCGTTCGTTTCCAACTATCGTCCGCAGTTCTTCTTTAGAACTACCGACGTTACCGGCGTAATCACTCTTCCTGCTGATAAGGAAATGTGCATGCCCGGCGATAACGTTGTAATGGACGTTGAGCTTATCACTCCTATCGCAATCGAGGAGGGTCTCCGCTTCGCTATCCGCGAGGGCGGTCGTACCGTTGGCTCCGGCGTTGTTACCAAGATCGCTGAGTAATTTACCGCTTATAAAGCTTTGCCGCTGTACGCAAGTACAGCGGCAATTTTTTTTTGGCGATATCCGTGCGGAGAAAAGCCGATAAAACGGCGGTTACAGAGATTATATTTGTTTGTTGTCGCGCCGGAGTCGTCGTGTGCTTTGCGTTACGAAATATCCTTCCGCCGATACTTCCAGAACGCCGTGCATATCCCTACAGCGGTAATGACCGTGCCAACCGCGAGGTACTTAACTTCAATACGTTCATCAGCAATAATACCCGCGCTATCGGTGTAGCCGAACGGAGTTATGTATTTCAGAAATTCCGCGCTTTCGGTAAGGTTCGCGATGATATTCAGAAAATAAAACGCCGCCGCAAGTCCGAGCCCTAAACCAAGACCGCCTCTGCCAATAAACGCGGATATTCCGAAGCAGATCGCGGCTATCTCGATCTGCATTATGAGGTACGCCGCGAATGTCAGCGCAAGCGGCTTGGTATCGGGTGACTCGCCGATCATTATTGTCGATAATACGGTAATGCCGATAGCCGCCGCGTTCAAAATAATTATCTGCACGACCACGGAAATGAGCTTTTGCGCAACAACAGCTTGTCTGCTTACGGGGTGGGTCAGCAAAAATTCGGCGGTGTGCTCGCGTTCCTCTTTGGAGAGTGCCGAAATTCCTGTAAGCGCCGCAAAGAATGCTCCGCCCAATCCTAGAACGTTCCCGCACTCCACTCCAAAAAAACCGATAAACTCTCCGAAGTTTATCTTGTCCATTCCGAATGCCGCGGAAAATCCACCCATATTCGCGAACGCCTCGCTTATGCCGTCCATCTGCTTGGACATTTCGGGGTAAATCAGAATACAAACTCCCAGCATAAACGCGATTACCGCCGTCCATATAATGAGCGAATTGCGCCCTTGCCGTATTTCATGCTTAAAAATTGTCACGGTTATCCTCCTTATAATAGTGCATAAAAATTTCCTCCAGATCAGGTTCGGTAATGCTTACATCGGTTATCGGCAACGGTGCTAGAACGTTTAGCAGTTCGCGAGGCTCACCGCTGTACAGGAATTTAACGGTATTGCCGTCGTGTTCAACATTGCCTGTTCCGATTAGCCTTGGCGGCTCGGAAATTCCTGACAGCGTGACCTTTTTCGCGTTGGTATGTACGAGATTTTCCACACGGTCACAAACCAACAGCCGTCCCTCACGGATAACGGCGGCGCGTTTGCAGTATTTCTGTATCTCGGAAAGAATATGCGAGGACAAAAATATCGTTGCGCCCTCGGAATTGCGTTCCTCTAAGATCGCGTAAAATTCGCGCTGCATAAGCGGATCGAGACCGCTTGTCGGCTCGTCAAGAATACACAGCCGCGGTTTATGCTGGAGAGCGCAAACGATCGAAACCTTTTTGCGGTTTCCGAGCGAAAGCTCGGATATTTTTTTATTCACGTCCAGCTCCAGTCTTTCGCAGAGCGACGCGGCTTCTTTCGCACAATCCTGTTTCCTCAATTCCGCGGAATATTTTATGACTTCGCGCACTTTCATTCCATGATAGAAGTTTGCTTCGGAGGGCATATAGCCTATATCGGCGAGAACGTCCGGTTTGCCGACATCCTTGCCGAAGATTTTCGCCGTTCCGCTTGTTTGGAAAATAAGACCCGTAAGTATTCGGATAGTGGTGCTTTTTCCCGCGCCGTTCGGACCGATAAACCCGAAAAAGTCACCCTCGTCTACCGTCAGATGAATCTCGTTTATTCCTCTTGACTGTCCGTAAAATTTCGTCAGCGATACCGTTTCAACAGCGTTCATTTTCACTCCCCCTTTTTCAAATAAATTTTCTTCCAGAATTTCAGCATATCCTCGAAATCCTTTTCAAGTTTCTGTACATCAAGCTCTCCGTCAAATTGGATTATCTCCCAGAGATAACCCTCGGAAGCAAGATACATTTCGCGGTACATCATGTTGAGATCAAATCCCTCGACAAAATCGCTCGGATCGACACGCGCTAACGCGTCCTGTGCTTTAATTTCAAAATATTTCTGATAGCTGTCGTGTATTGCCGAATTGACCTCGGGATCCTTCTCGTAAAACGCCTTGATCACAAACGCGGTCATGCTTCGGTATTTAGTCATCATGCGTATCTTCGCCCGCATACCGCGCTCCATCATCTCGAAAAGGTCGGTCGGCTCATAACAGCCGTATTCGGTAAGATACTCCATAGTTATTTTGCAGGCTTTATCCCATAGGAAAAGATACAGCTCGCGCTTGTTGTGAAAATAGTGGAACAGCAGCGACTTGCTTATTCCCGCGCAGTCGGCGATCTCGTTCATAGGGCTTTTCTTGTAGGAGTTCTGCGAAAACACACGAAAGCCCGCGTTGATTATTTTCTGCTGCTTTTCCACTGGCAGCGAATAGAATTTCTCGTTCATACTTCACCTATTTTCAAAATGCTGTTGTCCGTATCGGTCAATTATATTATAAACCCGTTGACCGTTTTTGTGAAGACCCCCGAAAAAATTTACTTTAATTAACATCGTGCAAAAAAAGTTAATAGCGGTTTTCGCGCCGTCGGCACGGAAAACCGCTATTAAGAGCCTGCGCATTATCCGCCGTGCGGAAAACGCCGTTTAATCGTTGGTCAATCGGGTGATATCTTTATTCCATATACCGCAGCTCGTCGGTGTCGAGATAGTCCTCGATATACTGCTTTGTGAGCAGCGTCCGCGGTATATAGTCGTTGAATTTTCCCGCTATCTCGCAGTTTTCGGGAATACGGAACGAATACTTATCAGCGCCGTTTTCCTTTATCTCGTTCAGCGCGGCTATCAACGCCTCCCTGCCCATATCGGTCTGAACCTCAATGCACACGGGAATGTACCGTTGAAGCCACACATTCGCCTGAAATTCGCGCTCTCGGAGGGCGTACAGCAGCGCCATTGTGCCGCGCGTCCCAAGGAACGGAAACACTGCGAATACCGTCTCGGAGAGCGGTATCACGATCCTTTCTCCGACCGCCACGGTGCCGCCGAGCAGTTCCTTGCCATTTTCAATCTCACTGCTCATGGTCGCGTTTCGGCACAGTCTGCGGATATCGTCAAGGCGCTTGCGAGCGCTTTCGTCGAGGAACGCGTACTGCTCGTCGCTGCGCAGAACCTCCAGTATCTTCTTCATCACTTTAGTGTGAACGTACTCGTTACCCGTGTCCGTCCACATATTCGCGGAGATGCCTTCGATTTTTTTTACGTAGATGGTGGTCTGCTTCTTGTCGAGCTCCGTGACCTCCCATGCCTGCCCCGCGAGCGCAAACTGCGATTTGGGCGGGAACGGGTTCTGCACCGTGCCGATTATCTCCGCCGACGCGCCATTGCCCGAGCTTGTCCGCACCGTGTACTCGACGGGCACGGAAAACACCGCCAGAAATTCGTAATTATTCACGGCAGCCTCGCCTTTTTCGCCGATCATCAAGCCGTCCTCGCCGCGTTCAAGATGACCGTTTTCCAGCATATGGCGCAGTAAGAGCAGGTAGTCCTCTTTGGAAACGTATCGGAAAACCGCCAGCGTGAGCACCTGCCGTGCAAGCTCCTTTGGCTGAACCGAGCCGCTTGCCGCAAGTATCGACATAGTTTGGTGGTATAACAGACTGTACGGCAGCTTCGGGAGGTACATAGGCTCGACCCATTTTTCGCGCGTGTACAGAAGTATCATCGCCGCGCACATCACGATATCCCAGTTGATCTCCTTGTAGAACGTGTTCGGCGGCAGGCTCATATCCCATCGGAACGCGAACCTCATCTCGCCGACAGCGTCGCCGCGCCGCCCCGTGCGTCCGAGACGCTGAACGAGCCCCGAGACCGTGAGCGGACAGCCCGTCTGCACTATGCGCTCGAGATGTCCGAGGTCGATACCGAGCTCGAGCGTTACCGTCGCACCCGTGCATACGGGCAGCTCGCCCGATTTCATACGCTTTTCAGCGAATTCGCGCAGCGCGGGTGAGATATTCGCGTGGTGAACGAGGTAGCAGTCGTTGCCGTGGTTTTTCTCGGAAAGACGCTTCATATGCGCGATGTTCTCCTCGACCTCGCCTTTGCTGTTTGAGAAGAGTATGCAGCGCTTGGCGTGCGTGCTTTCGTACAGGTGCTCGTAATAATGCTCGAGCAGGGTCTTACTGTCCGAGTTGGGTATTTTTTCGGCGAGCGGGAAGAACCGTACCGACAGCCGCACCTTGCGGTTCTTATCGTGAACTTTGGGAGTGTTGCAGGGCGCATTCGTTCCCATACAAAGCCATTTTTCGGCGTTGGTGCAGTCGCCCAGCGTCGCGGAAAGTCCTATCCTGCGCGGAATGAATCCGATGAGCCGCTGAAGCCGCTCCAGTATCGACAGGAGCTGCAAGCCGCGGTCGTTATCCATAAAGTAATGAACCTCGTCGATTATCACGAACCGCAGGTCGGAGAACAGACGGTAGGAGTTGGAGCTGTTGCGCATAAGCAGGCTCTCCAGGCTCTCGGGGGTGGTCTGCATAATGCCGCGCGGATTTTTCACGAGCTTCTTTTTCGCGGAGGGAGAAGCGTCGCCGTGCCATTTAGTGACGGGGATATCCCCCTCCTCGAGCAGCTCTTCAAGCCGCTCGAACTGGTCGTTAATCAGCGCCTTGAGCGGCGAGACATACAACGCGCCCACGCTGCCCGAGGGGTTCTCCCAGAGCTGCGTTATCACTGGGAGGAACGCGGCTTCGGTCTTGCCGCTCGCCGTGCCCGAGGTGAGCAGCAGATTGTCCTCGGTGTCGAAGATTATCTCGGCGGCGGCGACCTGAATATCGCGCAGCTCCTCCCACTTGTTACGGTAGATGTAGTCTTGGATAAACGGCGCGTACCTGTAAAAACTGTTGTTGCTAATAAAACCCTCGATTTTCTATCGATATTTATGTTCCAATAAAAATTTACCAAGTTTTCCGGCGTTTGCCCCGCCGGGGGCGGTTAAAACGCCGGAAATAAGTGTAAAATATGGCAATATTTATTTTGGGGAGCAATAGAGTGTACATAACCGGATCAAACACCGTTGAACAGGATGAGCCCGACGGTATTGATAGCAAAATTCGCGAACATATGTACAAACCACGACGAATAGATATTTTCGTTTGTTTCGTTCAGATAGTTAAATATACAGCCCCCGGCGATAAGTCCGAAAAGCAGCAGCAATAAAGCCCCTATGCCGAACATTCCTATAAGCATTCCGATATGATATACCGCGAATATTCCCGAGCTGAATATATACGCGAACTTTCTGTTCGTGTATTTTTTCAGGGTGATAAAGCCGTAGCCTCTGAAAAAGAATTCCTCCAGAAACGAATTCATCAGGGAAATATACAGCGACACGTAAATAAAATTGTCCGCGGTGATCCCCATGCCGTTCGTAAGACTTGACGTTACCCTTGAAAAGTCTATTATATCCCTCAGTAAAAAAAACGCCGACATTATTACCGCGTAAACCGCCGCTCCGAGGAGCAGTGACTTTAATATCCCGCTTTTCTTGAATACGAATAATTTTTTGAATTCCTTGAATTCTTTTTTGTTTACAATAAAAAAGATAACGGGCAAGGCTAAGAAGAAAAATATCTTGATCGGGATTTTAACAAAGTAATTCGGCTGCACAACGGCGTCTATCAGATCGACCAGCACCGAAAACACGAACACCGACGCTATAATGTAAACGCTCTTTTTATTCACGCAAGTCCTCCCTAAGATGCAGGTCGTCCTAAGTTCTTTACGTAGATTCTGCTGTCGCCGCCGTAGATATCAACGCGGTTTTCGAGATAGGAATATCCGTATTTCTCGTACAGCCCGATATGGTCGGTGCATATGTAGACGTTCTCCACGTTATGCTCGCGGGCGATCTCCTCGCAGCGCTCTATCAGCCGTCCGACATAACGGTGTCCGCGATACTCGGGAAACGTGTACACAAAGCCTATCCACGGGTACAATGTTCTGTCGTCGATACAGTCGTTACGCGCAAACGTTACAAATGAAACGAGCTTATCTCCGTCTGTAAGCAGCAGCAAAATACCGTCGCCCAGATTTTCAAAGAACGTTCCGTTTTCCAGAAATCCCGCCAGCGTCGGAGCAGCGCCCCAATCGCTGCGCTTTATTTCATTGAGCCAATGCTCGCGGTGATCGCTTTCAAAATAATTTATTATCTTCATAAAACCTCACAAATCGAAATCTTCAAAGCCGTCCGCTTTTTCGGAGGGGTCTCCCTCGCCATCGGCGAATTTGAACTCATCCTCGCCCATAAGCTCGGGGAGAGTTTTCTCGGGGTGCTGGTAGGCGATATTCAGCAGCTCGATAAAGTCGCGTATCATCTCGCGCGGCGTGACGTTGGTCTGCGCGCCTACGCGCTCGAATTCCGCCTTGACAAAGAATATCCTGTCCTCGAGAGTTATCTTCGGCTCGTAGTCATACAGCAGCGCGTGTATCTCCGAGAGCTTCTCGGTCAGCACCGTCAATTCCTCATAAGAAAGCGGATTAAGCCTGATTATCGGCGCTAACATATCATGCGTTTCATCGGTCGCGTATCGACCGCGCTCCAGCCTTGACCGCAGCGCCTCATAGCTGAACACGCCGCGGCGAGTATCCTCTACGCACTGCGGAGTGCCACCCATAATGATACCGAGGTGCGAGGCTTTGCCCTGCATTACGTCATTGTACATCATAAGTATTTTCTCGTAGTTGTTCTGGCGCGTTACAGAGTTGGATATCTTCATTATGTTGACGAGCTCGTCTATCATAATGACCAAGCCCTTGTAGCCCGCGTTCACGAGAAACGCAGTCATCAGCTTGATATAATCGTACCAGTTTTCGTCCGAGATGATGACGTTTACGCCGATGTCCTGCTTAGCCTCGGTCTTGGTGGAGTACTCGCCGCGCAGCCAGCGGACGGCTTTGCTCTGGCGCTCGTCGTCGCCGTCGCGGAACGCCTTGTAGTAGGTGACGATGACCGCCGCGAAATCGAAGCCGTGAACCATATCCTCCAAGCCGTTTATTTTCGCGTAGATGCGCTTTTCTACCTCGGTATCGAAGAACGCGTTGTCGGGTGACATTCCGTCAGCGATAACCTCCGAGCGCACGCCGTTTATCCACTTCTCGAGTATCAGCGACAGCGCTCCGCCGTCGGGCTTGGCTTTAACGGACAGCGAACGCATAAGCTCACGGTAGGTAGCGAGCCCCTGCCCCTTAGTGCCCATTAACCGACGCTCGGGAGATAAGTCCGCGTCCGCGGAGGCGAACCCCCTGTCCATAACGTGCTGGCGCATAGTCTGGATAAGGAAGCTCTTGCCGCTGCCGAATTTTCCGACGATAAAGCGGAAGAACGCGCCGCCGTCCTCGGCGATAGCAACGTCGTGCAGCAGGGCGTTTATTTCGTTAGTGCGCCCGACGGCTATATAACCAAGCCCCGTGCGCGGAACAACGCCGCCCTTGAGCGCGTTGATAAGCCCCGCGGCTATTCTTTTTGGAATTTGCATATTACCAACCTTTCTAAAAACAAAAAATTATGAACTATGGTATTATCTATTCGGTCTGTCGCGTGGTAAAAAAGCCTTCTATCCAATTTGAGGGCTTATCCGTTTCATATTCATCAATCTTAAAACAAGTCAACGGGTGATCTCTGAAACCATCCAAATTCTTGTAAAAATCAATTGCATCATTGGCTTTTTCGGCGGATGTAAATGTGCCAAGCAGCTTTTCTTCATCACGTGTGCCGAAATCATCGGTTAATTCGTAAACATGCCATAACAAGTATATTTTCATACCGCTCTCCAAAATCCTGATTTATCCCTCTTGTCTGGAGCGTATCAGCTCCGCGTAAAAACCGTTTTTCTCCATAAGCTCCGTGTGCGTGCCCTGCTCGACGATATGCCCCGACTTCATAACAAGTATGCAGTCCGCCTCTCTTATCGTAGAGAGCCTGTGCGCGACAACAAAGCTCGTGCGCCCCTGCATTAGCTTGTCGAACGCGTTCTGTATCTTCATCTCGGTGCGCGTATCGATCGAGGACGTAGCCTCGTCGAGTATCAGCATGGGCGGCAGTGAAAGCATTATCCTCGCGATCGACAGCAGCTGACGCTGACCCTGCGATAATTCCGCGTCGTTGGTTATCACCGTGTCGTAACCCTGCGGCAGGCGCTTGATGAAGCTGTGCGCGTGGGCGGCTTTGGCGGCGGCGGTTATCTCCTCAATAGTAGCGTCGGGCTTTCCGTAGGCGATATTGTCGCGCACCGTTCCGCGGAACACCCACGTCTCCTGCAAAACAATACCGAAATTGCTGCGCAGGCTGTCCCGCGTGATGTCCTTGACGGGCATACCGCTCACATCTATCTCGCCGCTTACAACGTCGTAGAACCGCATCAACAGGTTTATCAGCGTGGTTTTTCCGCAGCCCGTGGGTCCGACTATCGCGATATGCTGACCGCTCTTTACGTCGAGGTTAAGGTTCTCAATGAGCGGCTTTTCGGGAACGTAGGAGAATGATACGTCCTTGATTTGAACGCGTCCGTCGCACTTTTCGAGTACCTTTTTGTCCGCGTCGGAGCTTTCGGGCTGCTCGTCGATAAGCGCGAATATTCTCGCCGCCGACGCCAGAGCGTTCTGAAGCTCAGTCACAACTCCCGATATCTCGTTGAACGGCTTGGTGTACTGGTTCGAGTACTGCAAAAAGCAGCTCAGGTCGCCGATCGTGAAGCCGCCCGATACCGCCTTGACAGCGTTCAGCGCACCGAACACGCCCACTCCCGCGTATACGAGGGAGTTCACGAAACGGGTGCAGGGGTTTGTCAGCGCCGAGTAAAACTGCGCTCTGCGCCCGCAGACATTCAGGCGCTCGTTTATCTCGCCGAATTGCCGCTCGGCAGTCTGCTCAAAGCCGAACGCTTTGACGAGGCGCTGTCCGCCGATGTGCTCGTCAATATAGCCTGTAAGCTCGCCCTTGATGGCGGACTGCTCCTTGAATTTATTGAAGCAGAGCTTGGAGATCACCGCCGCGACCGCGAACGAAAGCGGCGTAATGCAAACGACTACAAGCGTGATCTGCCAGTTGAGAGTGACCATAAATACGAGCGTGCCGATTATCGTGACAACACCCGTGAAAAGCTGCTGAAAGCCTTGCAATAGTCCTTCGCTTACTGCATCCACATCGTTCACCACGCGGCTGATTATGTCGCCGTGGGAGTTCGCGTCGATAAGGCTGAGCGGCAGGTGCTGCAAATGCGCGAAAATATCGCCGCGCAGCTGCTTTACGGTCTTGTGGGTTATCTTGTTGGTGGAGAAGTACATCAGCCATTGCAGCAGCGCGACCGCCGGAATTATCACCGCGATCGTTATCAGAATGGGGATCATGCTCTTGAAGTCAACGCCCTTGTCGGTTATGCAGTCTATCGCTCTGCCTATCAGCACGGTGGTGTACAGCGACAGCAGAACGCTCCCAGCCGCGCACGCGATAGCAAGCACGACAAGCGGTATCTGACCTTTCATATAGCGCAAAATACGTCCGAGAGCGCCTTTTTTCGTCAGCTTTTTGTTATCCATTATTCGGCGCCCCCTTTCGCGTTATCCTCGTTTTCCTGTTCGAGAAGCTCCTCCTCGGTATACTGCGTCAGGCATATCTCATGGTATACGGGGCAGTTTTTCAGCAGCTGCGCGTGGGTGCCGATACCGACCGCCTCGCCGTCGTCGAGGACGATTATCTTGTCCGCGTGGCGTATCGAGTTGGCTCTTTGCGATACGATAACGCACGTCATAGGCAGCGCCTTCAGCGCCTTGCGGAGATTAGCGTCCGTGGCGTAATCCAGCGCGGACGAGCTGTCGTCAAGTATCAGTATCTCGGGGTTCTGCGCGACCGCTCTCGCGATCGTCAGGCGCTGCTTCTGACCGCCCGAGAGGTTCTTGCCGCCTTGCAATATTCGCGCGTCCAAGCCTCCGTCGAGGTTATCCGTGAAGTCCTTAGCCTGCGCTATCTCAAGCGCCTTTTGTATCTGTTCGTCGGAGATATCCGTTCTGCCGAGCGTCATATTCTCGCGGAGAGTTCCCGAAAGCAGCTCCGTTTTCTGAGGAACTACGCCGATCAGCCGCCGCAGCTCCTCGGTCGGGTAATCGCGCACGTTCGCGCCGTTTACCTTTACCGCGCCGCTGTCGCAGTCATAGAAGCGGCAGAGCAGGTTGACGAGCGTAGACTTGCCCGAGCCCGTACCGCCGATTATTCCTAGGGTCTCTCCCTTGCAGAGCGAGAACGTTATCTTCTCCAGAGAATTTTCACCGCCAACGCTTGGTTGGACGGCTTCCGTGCCGTCCTCTTGGCGTTGGCTCCGCAACGTCGTGTTACCTCCGACATAGGAAAAGCTTACGTTATCAAACTCTATCGCGGGGGCGTTACCGTCCTGCTTCGGGGAGGTCTCCGCGCCGACAATCGAGGGCTGCATATCGAATATCTCATTGATACGCGCCGAGGAAGCCGCCGCCTTGGTGAAGATCGTCACCAGATTAGCGACTACCACAAGCGCGAGCGATATCTGCGTCATATAGTTGACGAGCGCGATGACCTTGCCTTGGGTCAAACCGTCGATGCCGCCGTCCACAAAGCCGCCGCCTATCCATACGATAAGCAGATATGCAAGGTTTACCGCCACGAATATCGCGGGATTGAGCAGCGCGTTTATACGTCCCGCCTTTACCGCGAATTTGCGGTACTCCTCGGCGGTCTCCTCGAAGCGCTCCTTTTCATATTCCTGCCGCGAGAACGCTCTTACCACGCGCACGCCCGACAGGTTCTCGCGGGTTATCCGCGAAATGCCGTCAAGCGATTTCTGCTGCTGCTTGAACAGCTTTACCGTAACGCGCATTATCGGATACATCACGGCTATTATCGCCGCCATAGCCCCGAGGAATATCAGCGACAGCCGCGCCGAGATCGTGAACGCCATCACCGTCGCGCCGATGACCAGAAAAGGAGCTCTTACCACCAGTCTTATCAGCATCGCTACCGCGGTCTGCACCTGATTGACGTCGTTCGAGATCCGCGTGACCAGCGCCGCCGTGCCGAGCCTGTCAAGCTCTTTGTAGGACAAAGTGTTTATATGACGGTACAGATCGTCGCGCAGCCGCGTACCGACGCCCTGCGAGGCAGCGCTTGCCATATATTGGCAGATAAGCGCGAATGTCAGCCCGCACACCGCCAGCACGATAAGCATTGCCCCGTGCCGCCAAATATATCCCGTGTCGCCGTTCGCTATGCCAACGTCGATTATCTCCGCCATCACCAACGGTACGATAAGCTCAAACACCGCCTCCGTGAATTTGCAGGCGGGCCCTATGGTGACATTAAGTTTAAACTCTTTCAGATATTTAGCTAATCTGAACATAAAGCTATACAGCCTCCCGTATCACTTAGATATATATTATCCCTATGGAATCACCGATTAAATGGTCTTTTCCCGCCGGAGGCGGGAAAAAGCCGATAAAACTGTGCCTCACAAAAAGAAAAACGGATAAAACCGGCGTTTCCCTATCTTTTCATTATAATATATTTTTTTAATTTTGTAAAGATATTTCTTGACATTTCGTCCAAAAAGCGGTAAAATATAATTAAGCATATGTGCGTGCGGTTTGCGGTATCGTTTGGGTCGCTTGATAAAGCCAAGCTCCCGGAACGGACTGCAAAAGGCATCATACCTTGAAAGGAGTATTTTTTTCTATGGGTAATTTTCAGACAGCGCCTATTTTCAGCAGCGGAATGGTGCTCCAGAGGAGCAGAAACATCTGCGTATTCGGAACGGGCGACGAGGGAACGATAATTCACGGCGAGCTTTGCGGCTTCCATTCATCCTGCGTGGTAAAGGACGGAAAATGGAAGATCGTGTTCCCGCCTATGGGAGCCTGCCGCTTTGTTATTTTAAAGCTTTACGACGAGGATAATGACAACGTTATCCGTATTGAAAACGTTGCCATAGGCGAGGTATGGCTCGCGGGCGGTCAGTCGAATATGGAGTTCGAGCTGTGCAACTGCAAGGGCGGCAAGGAGTCTCTAGAAAACGACGACGTAAAGGACGTTCGTTATTATTATGTGCCCAAGAAAACACTTTACGACGACGATTACGAAGAAAATATGCAGAACGCCGGGTGGACGGATTTTACCAACAAGGAAGCCGCCTCTCACTGGAGCGCTGTCGGTTACTACTTCGCTAAAGAGATGTCGCAGATACTCGATGTTACCGTCGGCGTTATCGGCTGCAATTGGGGCGGCACGTCCGCTTCCTGCTGGATAAAGCGCGAGTACGCAACGGGCGACACAAAGGTCTACTTTGACGATTACGACGCTGCCGTCGAGGGCAAGGATATGAGCGAGATGATCGCTCAATACCGTGAATATGAGAAATATCAGCAGGAATGGTGGAAGAAGAGCGGAGAATACTATGCGTCCGAGGGCGAGCATACGTGGGAGGGCTGCGTTGAGTACTGCGGCGAGGACAGATATCCCGGACCCGCGGCTCCCTGCAACCCCACCTCTCCGGGCATACTCTATGAGAGTATGGTATCGCGCGTGCTGCCGTACACGCTCGGAGGCGTTCTGTGGTATCAGGGCGAGACCGACGAGAGCCATCCCGACGCATATTACACGCTGCTCACACAGCTTATCCGCAATTGGCGCGAGGCTTGGGGCGACGACGAGATGCCGTTCATCATCGGTCAGCTCCCGATGTACGCCGGCGGCGACCCGGACGGCGACAGCTGGAGCCGTATCCGTGAGGCGCAGATGCGCGCCTATAAGACGATAAAGCACACGGGCATCGCGGTGCTGCTTGATTGCGGCGAGCGCGATAATATCCACCCCGTCGACAAGCAGCCCGTAGGTCACCGCTTTGCGATGCAGGCGCTTGATATGGTATACGGCGGCTGCGACGGAGCGTTCGCGCCGACTCTCAAGGGCGTTATCTGGCGCGGCGATATGGTCGAGCTTCAGTTCGACAACGCGCGCGGCGGCTTCAAGGTAAAGGGCGATCCCGAGGGCTTCGAGATGTGCGGCGAGGACGGCGTGTATATCCCCGTCTACGCGGACGTTTCGGGCGAGCGGATATTCCTGTCGGACGACGCTATAGAGCACCCGTGCGGTGTGCGGTATCTCTGGAAGAACTACTCCGAGATACACATTTTCAGCGGCTTCGGACTGCCGCTGGCGCCGTTCAGGATCAAGCGCTGATACGCCGTTGATCGACAAATATTACTTTTCTTCGTCTCTTTGACGGGCAATATAATGAAAGAGGTACAAAATATGATAGCATTGGTAACGGGCGCAAGCTCGGGAATAGGGCGCGACATCGCGCGTTCGCTGGCTAAGCACGGGATAAACGTGATAATCACAGCCCGCCGCCGCGACAGGCTCATAGAGCTCAAGAACGAGCTCGTAAGCGAATACGGCGTCAAGGTGATGTGCATTGCCGCCGATCTCTCCAAGGAGAACCAAGTCTTAGCGTTGTATAATAAGGTTCGCAAGTATGATATCGATATCCTCATCAACAACGCGGGCTACGGTGTGTTTGGCGGCTTTACCGAGACCGACCTTGAGCGCGAGCTTGATATGCTCGATGTCAATGTCAAGGCGTTCCATATCCTGTTCAAGCTGTTCTTGCGTGACTTTAAAAAGCGTGACTGCGGCTATATCCTGAATACGGCGAGCGTGGCGGGATTTATGCCGGGACCGTGGTTCTCGTCCTATTATGCGTCAAAGGGATACATTGTGCGTATGACGCAGGCTGTCGCCGAGGAGCTCCGCGAGAATCACAGCCATGTTCACGTTTCGATGCTCTGTCCGGGACCCGTTTCCACGGAGTTCAGCGAGACGGCTCGTGTTAAGTTCCTCATGGCGGGATATCCGAGTGAAAAGCTCGCCGAGCACGCGGTGCGCGAGATGTTTGCCGGCAAGCTGCTCATCTCCGAGAACAGCGTCACAAAGGCGCTCGTGTTGCTGTCAAGGCTTGTGCCGGACAGAGTGCTCGCGGTTGCAGCGGGTCTGATCCAGTCCAAGAGGGAGAGGTCGTAACTATGCCGAATATCACCGAACTGACTGTTCGTTACGCCGAGACTGACTGTATGGGCGTCGTTCATCACGCGGTGTACCCCGTGTGGTTCGAGGTCGCGCGGACGGACTACATCAAGGCGGCGGGATTGAGCTACGCGGATATGGAAAAGGGCGGCGTTATGCTTCCCGTGTCGGGTATTTCCTGCCGTTACAGGCTGCCGGCGCGGTACGATGACACGCTGCTGATAGAAGCGCGTATCTCGAGGTTCACGCCCGCGCGGATAGAGTTCGAGTATAAGGTCACGCGCAAGGGCGAAACGGAGGTGCTCGCGACAGGCACGAGCTCCCATGGCTTTGTTGACGCTGAGACCTTTCGCCCGTTAAATTTCAAAAAGGCTATGCCCGAATTTTACGCGGTGATGGAAAAGCACGCGGAACGGGACTGCCGGGAGGAAAAATGACTGAGCGTTGGAGATATCCGCGTTTTTTCACCGAGAACATTTCGGAGGACAGCGCGGTCGTAAGCGGCGAGGACGTGAAGCATATCACGTCCGTGCTGAGAATGAAAAAGGGCGATCCTGCGGTGCTGTGCGACGGCAGGCAAAACGACTTCCTCGCCGAGCTTGCCGAGACGGAAAGCGGCTGCTGTACGTTCAAGGTGCTGGAAAAAAGTGCCAACGAAGCGGAGCCCGGTATTCGGCTGCGGTTGTTTCAGGCGATGCCTAAGGGCGATAAGATGGAGTTTATCGTGCAGAAGGCGGTGGAATGCGGCGCGGCGGAGATAGTTCCGATATTTACCAAGAGGTGCGTTTCCCGTCCCGACGAGAAGCAGCTGGCGAAAAAGCTGCCGCGATATCAAAAGATCGCGCTTGAGGCGGCGAAGCAGTGCGGACGAGGGATCATACCGATCGTAAGAAACGCGGTAAATATTTCCGAGCTGAAAAATTTCATTTCCGAGGAAAATACGGGAATACTGTTTTATGAGTGCTCCGATACGCCGTTGTCAAGCGCCGTGAGCGAGTTTCGGAAAAACGTCGATATTGTCATCGGAAGCGAGGGCGGATTTGAGCCGTCCGAGGTCGAGGCGCTGGAAAAGCTCGGGTTTGTCACCGCGTCGCTCGGCAAGCGGATACTGCGTTGTGAGACCGCGCCGATCGCCGCGATCTCGATTTTGATGAATATGACAGGAAATATGTAGCGGGTTTGGTGAAATTAACCAAATTTTCTGCTGACGCTTGCAAATTATTTGAAATAGGTATATAATAGATGTACGGAACGGAAATTCACGGTTTCGGCGAAATTAAGGAGGAATAGCTATGAAGGCTTTAGGTATTTTTATGGTAGGTGCGCTGGCTGTTGCGGGAGGCATCGCGGCGGCGACTTATATCACCAAGAAGAAGCTCGAAAAGGAAAACGAGGACAACTACTACGACGATTGGGACAGCGACGATATCGATGACGATTGGGATTTCGACTTCGACGAGGATATGGACGTAGAGGATGAGCCCTCGCTCGCGCAGGCTGTCGCGGACGCGGTTCCCGAGAGCAGCGCTTCCGAGACTGCGGCTGTAGTTGAGGAGTCCGTGTTCTCCAACAACGACATTTTTGCCGAGGAGACTAACGAGGATTCCGACGAGGAGCTTTAATGTGCTGAAATATTCGGCATTGGAGTGAGTGAGAAGTATTGCGGTGTCAAGTGAAAACACTTAACACCGCATTTTCTTTGAGATGCTATGCGAGCTTTTTTGGCTCAACGGGGGCATTCGCGTTTTATGTCCTGTACTTTTCCGCGAATATCTGCTATAATATACCCGAGGTGATAACAATGGACACTATCAAAATCGGCAAATTTCTCTCGGAGCTGCGACGTGAACGAGAGCTTACGCAGGAGCAGCTTGCGGAAAGGCTCGGCACGTCTAATAGGACCGTTTCGCGCTGGGAAAACGGCAACTATATGCCGCCCGTAGAAATGCTTATGGAGCTCTCCACGTTCTACGGGGTGAGCATAAATGAAATATTGAGCGGTAAGAGGCTTAACGATATCGAAGCGCAATCCGCCGCCGAGGAAAACCTCAGGAGCGTACTGTCGGACAGCTCGTTCTCGCTGGAGGACAGAAAACGTTATTTTACCAGAAAGTGGAAAAGGGAGCATTGGTATACGTTTGTGATTCCGGCGCTCATAGCGATAATCGTGATACTGGTTTCGGCGCTGCTAGATCAGCCTGTCGGGGTATTTCTTGGCTGTCTAATACATATTCCGGCAAGAATAGTCGGCTACAACGTGATGATGGCGTACGTTGAGCGCAATGCTTTTGACGGAAAAGGCAACATGAACGATAAAAAATCGTAAAACCTCTTGAAAAATCCGGCGGTATATGCTATAATAAAAACAGCGGCAAAACCGCAAAGCGGTTTTGTGATGGCACTTCGTGCCATTGGCGGCTTCGCCGCCCGCAGTCTTTATTGAAACATAGATCGTTTTCGCTTCGCGAAAACACGGCGCTTCGCGCCGCCGCGCCTGCGGCGCTCGGATTTATGTTATAATAAAAACAGCGGTTATCGCAATACATATTGAAAGAGGTGTTCTCATTGAAGCATGTTGTAACTATCAATAAGGCTAACCTGAAGGCGAGCGCGGAAAAGGGCGGCTGCGGCAAGTGCCAGAGCTCCTGCCAGTCCGCTTGCAAGACCTCCTGCACTGTTGCTAATCAGAAGTGCGAGTCGGTTAAGTAAGTATGCCTTGCAGAAAGATTTTGGGCGGGTTCTCTCGCCCTATTATTTTGATTTATTGAGGTTGTTATGGTTCATAAGTTTAAACAGTTGGGATATAATATAGTACTTGACGCGGACAGCAACGGCGTTCATGTGTTCGACGACTGCGCGTTTGATATGCTCGATCACATCACCGCTCCGATGACGGAGGAAATGCCCGCGGAGCTGCCCGAAAAGCTCTCTGCCTACCCCGAGGAGGACGTTCGCGAAACCTACAACGAATTATACTCTTTGTATAAAGATGGCTCTTTATACGCGGAAGACGATTATCAGAGGTACTCCGAGACAATGGTGAAAAGCCCCGTAAAGTCTATGTGCCTTAACGTAGCGCATGACTGCAATCTGAGGTGCGAGTACTGCTTCGCGCAGACGGGCGACTTCGGCGGCGAGCGCTGCATAATGTCTCCCGAAACGGGCAGAAAGGCTATCGACTTCCTTATCGAGAAGTCGGCTAACCGCGAGAATATCGAGCTGGATTTCTTCGGCGGAGAGCCGCTTATGGCATGGGATACCGTCGTCGAGACCGTCAACTACGCGCGTTCCATAGAAAAGCAGCACAACAAGAACTTCCGCTTCACGATAACGACAAACGGCGTTCTTCTTGACGATGAGAAGATCGACTACATAAACCGCGAGATGGTGAACGTTGTGCTGTCGCTAGACGGACGGCGCGAGACCACCGACCGCATACGCAAGACACTTAACGGTAAGAGCGCGTATGACGTGATAGTGCCGAAGTTCCAAAAGCTGGTAGCCGAGCGCGGCGACAAAGATTTTTACGTGCGTGCGACTTTCACGAAATACAACCTCGATTTCACCGAGGACGTCCTGCATCTGCGTGACCTGGGGTTTGAGCAGCTCTCCGCGGAGCCCGTCGTTACCGACGAGAACGAGCCCTACGCGCTCACGGAAGCAGACCTCCCGCGCATCTTCGAGGAATACGACCGTCTGTGTGAGGTCATGGCGAACCGTACCGAGAAAAAGTTCAACTTCTTCCATTTTATGGTTGACCTCGATCAGGGTCCCTGTGCGATAAAGAGGCTGCGCGGCTGCGGCTGCGGAAACGATTACGTTGCCGTTGACCCGCACGGAGACATCTATCCCTGTCATCAGTTCGTCGGCATAGACAAGTGGAAAATGGGCAACCTAACGGATGGCACGTTCAATGATGAGATCAAGACCTATTTCGCGAAAACGCACCTGTACTCCAAGGGCGGCTGCGCGGATTGCTGGGCGAAATTCTACTGCTCGGGCGGCTGCAACGCGAACTCGTTCATCTACGAGGGCGACTGCCGCAAGCCGCACAAGCTTTCCTGCGAGCTCCAGAGAAAGCGTTTGGAATGCGCCCTCGCGCTGGCTGTCGACAAGGCGGTCAAGCAAAACGATCAAGAAAATTAAAATCATTCCTTTTTAATTTTTTGTTCAACATAACTTCACGCAGTGTACACAATCGGGAATTATAATTTATACATACCAAGCAGATCATGACAAGCATCAGCGAAAGCTGTTTTCAGGAGGTAATATTATGAGCGAATTTAATGAATTCGATAATGTGCAGAAGTTTTCCACCGAGAATGCGGAGGTTCAGGCACAGCCCGTTCAGCAGGCGGCTCCCGAGCAGAAGCACGTCAAGAAGTCCAAAGGCTTGACCGTAAAGGTAATGGCGCTTATCGCGGCAGTTGCGGTAGTAGGCGGCGGCGCGGGCTTCGGCGGCGCGTATATCGCCGGCAGGTCGATGCAAAAGGACGCCGTGGTTTCGGGCAGCGGCAATTCTCACTACAACACGTCCGATAATATTGCCGCTCCCGTCGAGAGCAGTTCGGTTCCCACGCTGAACGAACTTCAGCAGAACGCGGCGATAAAGCACAACATAAGCGATACCATAGAGTATAATTCCGACGGGACATATAAGTATACCAGAGACCTTGTAAAGGAAGTTCAGGACAGCATCGTCTACATTGAGGTGTTTGTCGAGTCGCGCGGCAAGAGCACGCTCTACGGCTCCGCAAGCGGCATCATCATTTCCAAGGACGGCTACATCGTGACCAATAACCACGTTGTCGAGGACGCGGACTCCTTCACCGTCAAGGTGAACGATACCGATCCTGTGACCGGGCTCTCCGAATCTGAGACCTATGACGCCGAGCTTATCGGCACAGACGCGGATACCGACCTCGCGGTGCTCAAGATCAAGGCTAACGATCTTCCCGCGGCGGTGCTCGGCGATTCCGATCAGCTTCACCTCGGCGACGACGTTGTCGTTATCGGCAATCCGCTCGGATTGGAGAACTCCGTTACAAAGGGAATAGTATCGGGTCTTAACCGCCAGATATCCGACAGCGCGCGCGGTCTGTCCTCTATACAGACCGATACCGGCATCAACAGCGGCAACTCGGGCGGCGCTATGTTCAACGGCTACGGCGAGGTCGTCGGCGTTGTAAACTGCAAGTTCGTGGCAGACTATGCGGAAAGTCTCGGCTTTGCGATAACCATCAATGAGGCAAAGGGCGTTGTTGACGACCTTATCACTAAGGGTTACGTTTCGGGTCGTGCGGTTCTGGGAATATCTTACAACGCGATAAGCGAATACGCCGCCGCTCTCCGCGGCTGGACGCCCGGTCTGCTCGTTGCGAGCATCAATCAGGATATGGCGGTAGCGCACAGCGGTCTCGCGGTCGGCGATACGATCATTGAGATAGAGGGCGAATCCGTTCTCGGAGACGATACCACCGATACCGCGTACAAGATAGGAAAGATCCTCGTAGGCAAGAAGCCCGGCGACGTGATAACCGTCACGGTCGTAAGGACGGACTCTCTCGGCAGAGAGAAAAAGGTAAATATCGAGGTAGAGCTTTCCGAATATGTCGGCAATTAAAGATTACACCTTAAAGATCACACCTTATACCCTTTCATAAAAACGGGCGTCGGGCAGTAGCTCGGCGCTCGTTTTATATACTGCAAGTTACTCGGGTAATGATCGTGCCATATCTCGCGCAAAAACACAGCCCCCAATATACACTTAGGGGCTGTTGATATGTTATCGTATCCTCCTGATCTTCACTCTGATAGGCGCATCCGATGCGGACGGCTCCGCAGGTTTTGCGACGGGTCTGACAACGGGCTTCTCGGGAACGGTCACGCCGCCCGAGGCAGCCTTATATGCCTCGTCGTAGAAATATATCTGCGAGTTCAACGGCAGCTTGCCGACCGAGGAAACGCGCGTATATTTCCCGTCCGCGCCGAGCTCGCGCGCCTTTACGTTGTCGGCGAGCGTGGTCTCGAATATCCCGACGACCCTGTCAGCAAGCGACTTGTCAAGGATCGGAGCGGCTACCTCAACTCGGCGCTCCGTGTTGCGCGTCATAAAGTCCGCGCTTGAGATATACACGCGGCGGCGATCTCCGCGCCCGAAGATGTAGATACGCGAGTGCTCGAGGAAACGCCCTACTATCGAGATTACGCGGATATTCTCCGTCGAGCCCTCAATGCCCGGGATAAGGCAGCAGATGCCGCGCACGATAAGCTCCACGGTAACTCCCGCGCGGCTCGCCTCGGCGAGCTTCTCGATAAGGTCGCGGTCTGTCAGCGAGTTCATCTTGATGCCGATATAGCCGTCGCGACCATAGGTTATCTCGTTGTCGATAAACGAAACGATTCGGCTCTTCAAGCCCTTGGGAGCGACAAGCAGACGGTTAGTGCTTTCGACGGTGCTCCCCACCATTAACGCGTTGAATACGACGGAAGCGTCCGAGCCGAAGTCCTCGTCGGCGGTCATAAGCGTGAGATCGGTGTACAGGCGCGAGGTGCGCTCGTTGTAGTTGCCCGTGCCGACCTGCGTGATGTAGCGGACGTTGTTGCCGTCACGAAGAGTGATGAGCAGGAGCTTGGAGTGAACTTTAAGCTCCTCGAGCCCGTAGATAACGGTAACACCCGCTTCCTCAAGCTGTTTTGACCAGCCGATGTTGTTTTCCTCATCGAAGCGCGCGCGAAGCTCGACAAGCGCGAGTACGTCCTTGCCGTTTTCGGCTGCCTTGTTGAGCGCGTTGATTATCTTGCTGTCGCGCGCTACGCGGTAAAGCGTTATCTTGATAGAGGAAACGTTCGGGTTGACCGCTGCCTCCTCAAGCAGGTTGATGAAGTGGTTGATGTTCTCGTAAGGGTAGTTCAGCAGTATATCGTGCTGCTTTATCTGCTCTATCAGAGGGATATCGGGCAGTATCGCGCCCGATTTCTGCGGCGCGAGCGGCTCGAAGAACAGCTCGGATCGCTTTTCAAGGCGCTTCTCGAGCACCGAGATAAAGCTCATGGAGAGCGGCGCGGTCTGCTTGAAGGTGTAGTTCTCGGAGATGTCGAGTATCTTGGCGATAGCCGACACAGTGTCGCCGTCGGGGGAGCCCTGGAACTCGAGACGGACGGGCTGGAGCTTTTTGCGCTTCTTGACCAGCTTGCTCATAATGTCGCGGAAATCCACGTCGTGGTCGAACAAGCCCTCGTCTATTTCTATATCGGCATTGCGCGTCACGCGGAAAATGCAGCGCGAGAGTATGTCAAAGTTGCTGAAAACCTGCTTGGCATAGCGGCGGATAAGCTCCTCGATGAGCAGGAACTTGCCCGTTCCGGGCAGGAACACGACCCTCGGCAGGTTCTCCGAGGCGGGCAGTATGCCGAATGTGACCTTGCCGGCGGTGTCGGTCTTTTTGCGTATCTTGCAGCCAATGTAGATCTCGCCGCTTTTCAGGAACGGCACGGGGTGCTTTTTGTCGACGATGCCCGTGAACAGCAGAGGGCGTACTTCACGCGTGAAATACGCTTTCAGGAACGCGTCCTCCTCGGGGGTGAGCGCGTCCTCGTTGAGGTGCTCGACGCCGTATGCGGACAGCCCCTGCATAATCTCGGAGTACGCCTCGTCCTTGACGGGGAGCAGCGCCTTAACGCGTTTGGCGATAGCGGAAAGCTGCTCCTTGGCGTTCATATTGGTCTTGTTCTCGCGGTCTTTAGGCTCGTACAGCAGCTTGTCGTGCAGACTGCCGACGCGTATCATAAAGAACTCGTCGAGATTGGAGCAGAAAATCTGCACGAACCTCAACCGCTCAAACAAGGGAGTATTCTCGTCGCGTGCCTCCTCCAGCACGCGCGCGTTGAATTTCAGCCACGAAAGCTCGCGGTTATCGTAAAATCCGCTGCTCATTGTTTTACCTTCTTTCAATAAATTGTGTTAAACGGGAGTTTATTGCAGTTCACTTTCGGGAACGAATTTTACATCATCATAAACCTTCCAGAGCAGAACCCGAACGATCGTGCCGATATTATAACCATCAATGCGATCCTCCCAAGATATGGAGTGTTCCTTTCGCACCGACCAAAGCACGGCGTTGAGCTCAAACGTTCCTCCGTCCTTATACCAAGCGGGGATAGGAATAAGCAAAACGGCACAAATTATAACGCATAATATTATTTTGACTTTTGCGGAAATTTTTGCTTTCATAAAATAAACCTCCGGTCATTGGCGGAATACGACTTATTTTTTGTCCTTAAGCTCCGAAGCCGTCCTGATAAATTCGTTGAACAGCGGGTGCGGACGATTGGGGCGCGATTTGAATTCGGGGTGGAACTGCACGCCCACAAAGAACGGGTGCTCGCCGCGCGGGAGCTCCACGATCTCCACGAGCTTGCCGTCGGGCGATACGCCCGCGAACTTCAAGCCCTTAGCCGCAAGCTCCTCGCGGTAGACGTTGTTGAACTCGTAGCGGTGGCGGTGGCGCTCATAGACAAGCTCCTCGCCGTAAACGGAACGCGAAACGCTGCCGTCCTCGAGCTTGCACGGATACAGCCCGAGCCGCATCGTGCCGCCCATTTCAACGCCCTTCTGGTCGGGCATAAGGTCGATGACGGGGTACTCGAAATCGCTGCCGAATTCCGCGGAATTGGCGTTGTCAAGCCCCGCGACGTTTCTCGCGAACTCGATGACCGCCATCTGCATACCCAGACACAGCCCGAAGTACGGTATCTTGTTCTCGCGCGCGTACCGCACCGCCTCGATCTTTCCCTCGATGCCGCGGTCGCCGAAGCCGCCCGGAACGCACACGCCGTCTACGCCCGACAGTATCTCGTCGGCAGTCAGCGGAGTGACCTCCTCGGAATTGATGAGCTTTATGTCAACGTTGCAGCCGTTCATTGCGCCCGCGTGACGAATACTCTCCATGACCGAAATGTACGCGTCGGGCAGCGCCACATACTTGCCGACAAGCCCGATAGTAAGCGGCTTTGTCGCGTTCTCCTGGCGGTGTACCATATTTTCCCATTCGGTGAGATCGGGTTCTCTGTCCTCCAGACCGAGGTGGTAGCACGCCGAGTGCGCCAAGCCCTCGCGTTCAAGCATAAGCGGAACCGCGTACAGCGATGAGGCTGTCAGATTCTGGATAACGTCCTCCTTGCGGACATTGCAGAACAGCGCTATTTTCTCGCGCATTTCCACGGGTACCTCGCACTCGCTTCTCAAAACGAGGATATTCGGCTGGATACCGAGCGACAGCAGCTCTTTAACGCTGTGCTGCGTGGGCTTGGTCTTGAGCTCGTTGCTGCCCGTGATGTACGGCAGCAGCGTAACGTGGATATACAGAACGTTCTCGCGCCCCTTTTCGTAGCTCACCTGGCGGATAGTCTCGAGGAACGGAGTGGACTCGATATCGCCGACCGTGCCGCCGATCTCGGTTATTACCACGTCAACGGGCTGCGCGCCGCTGTTTGCCGCGCGGTAAACGCGGCTCTTTATTTCGTTCGTAACGTGCGGAATGACCTGCACGGTGCCGCCGAGGTAGTCTCCGCGGCGCTCCTTATTCAGTATAGTCCAGTAAATTTTACCTGTTGTAACGTTGGAGTTCACCGTCAGATTTTCGTCAATAAATCTCTCATAGTGTCCGAGGTCAAGGTCGGTCTCCGCGCCGTCGTCGGTGACGAATACCTCGCCGTGCTGATAGGGAGACATCGTGCCCGGGTCGACGTTCAGATACGGGTCAAACTTCTGAATGGTCACACGGTAGCCGCGCATTTTGAGCAGTCTGCCGAGCGAAGCCGCCGTAATGCCCTTGCCAAGCCCCGAGACCACGCCGCCTGTTACAAAAATATACTTAGTTGCCATTTTTATCCACCTTTCCGTTCTTTAAGGCAACGCCGCACAAAGATTGTCGTCCAATTGCGCCAGCAGATTTTCCGTCAGATTGTACAAAGTGAGCGCCGCAAGGCTGACGCCTTGCAAGCGAACTTTGTGCAAGATGACGGGAAATATGCAAGCAAGTGGCGGCAAAGCGCGAAGCGCGGTCTTTGTGCGGTGTTGCCTTAAACAACACTTGATTTATTATAACACTTTCCGCCTTTTTTTTCAATAGCTTTTTACAAATATCTCCGAAAATAGGGAAAGAATGAATTAAGGAAACGCTGATTAAATCGCTTTAATTAAATTTTAAGTCTTATTTTATGCGGTTTTTCCGGTCGGAGGGCGGGGAAAACCGCGCAGGCTGTAGAAAAAGTCTTAAAAAATGGGGTTTCCAAAGGGGCAAAGCCCCTTTGGCAGGGTGTTGGGGGCGGAGCCCCCGCACCCTCTCCCACTCTTAAGGAGGTTTTTATACAAGCTGTGCGGTTTTTCCCGACCTCCGGCGGGGAAAACCGCGATTAAATAAGTATTTCCTTAAGTTTATGCTTGACAAATTTGTTCATATGTGCTATAATGTATGTACAGATGAACAAACGCGCGGGGGTGATGTCATGGAAACGGAGGAGCGTACCTATATCGCTATCGACCTGAAGTCGTTTTTCGCGTCGGTGGAGTGCGTGGAAAGAGGGCTTGACCCGCTCACGACCAATCTCGTGGTCGCGGACGGGAGCCGTACCGAAAAAACGATATGCCTTGCGGTCACGCCGTCGCTCAAGGCATACGGCATACCGGGAAGAGCGCGTCTGTTTGAGGTGGTTCAGCGCGTTCGCGAGATAAACCGCGAAAGGCGGCGCCGCTCGCCGGGGAATATGCTCGGGCGGCGCTCCTGCAATGCCGAGGAGCTTAGCGAGCATCCGTCCTACGCGCTGGATTATATCACCGCGCCGCCGCATATGTCGAAGTATATGGAGACGAGCTCGCGGATATACGGAATCTATCTGAAATATGTCGCGCCCGAGGACATTCACCCTTATTCCATCGACGAGGTGTTCATTGACGCGACGAGTTATCTGCGCGCGTACGGGCTGACGGCGCGGGAGTTCGCGTCAATGCTGGTGACGGACGTGCTGAATACCACAGGGATAACCGCGACGGCGGGTATCGGCACGAACCTGTATCTGAGCAAGATAGCCATGGATATAGTCGCCAAGCATATCCCCGCCGACAGAAACGGCGTCCGTATCGCAAATCTCGACGAGCGCGGTTATCGTTATATGCTGTGGGGACACCGCCCGCTGAACGATTTTTGGCGCGTCGGCGGCGGAACGGTAAAGCGGCTGGCAAAAAATAACATCTACACTATGGGCGATATCGCGCGCTGCTCGATCGAGAATCCCGAGCTGCTGTACAAGCTGTTCGGCGTGAACGCGGAGCTGCTGATAGACCACGCGTGGGGAAAAGAGCCCTGCACGCTCGCCGATATCAAGGCATACCGCCCCGAAAGCAGCAGCCTGAGCACGGGTCAGGTATTGCAGGAGCCGTACAGCTTCGACAAGGGCAGACTGATAGTGCGCGAGATGGCGGATGTGCTCTCGCTCGATCTGACGCGAAAGGGGCTGGCGACGGATCAAATAGTGCTCACGGTCGGCTATGACGTCGAGAATCTCGCCGATCCCGAGCGTCTGAAAAGCTACGGCGGAGAGATCAAGATCGATTATTACGGCAGAAGCGTTCCGAGATCGGCGCACGGCTCGATAAATCTCGGGCGGTACACCTCGTCCGCGAGCATGATCGTGAGCGCGGCTGCCGAGCTGTATGACAGAATAGTGCTGCGCGGCTTTACGGTGCGGCGTATGTATGTAGTAGCCGCGAACGTTATCCCCGAGCGCGAGATCAAAGAGCCCGACGGCGTACAGCTCAGCCTGTTTGCGGACGCGGAGAGGCTCGAGCGTGAGGAGCTCAGTCTGCGCCGCGAACACGATATGCAGCTCGCGCTGCTGAAGATAAAGCAGCGGTACGGGAAAAACGCGATACTGAAGGGAATGAACCTGGAGGAGGGCGCGACGACGATCAGCCGCAACGGTCAGGTCGGCGGTCACCGCGCATGAGAGCCTGTACTATATGATGCTCCAATTAAACTTTTCCAAAACACCGGAAATAAGTTTAAAATATGGCAATATTTAATTGGGGGAGCAATAACCGGAGGAGACGCTATGCATAACGATATCGGACAATACAGCGATATAATAAGGCTCGAGCCGCCCGAGCCGCGCAGGCGTATGCCGCGGCTCGACAGGGCTGCGCAGTTTTCGCCGTTCGCGGCGCTGACTGGGTATGACGAGGTTCTCGCCGAGACCGCGCGGCTCACCGATGAGCGCGCCGAGCTGTCCGACGAGGACGCGGCGCTGCTGAACGAGCGGCTGGCGTTGCTCTCGGAGAACGTGGGCAAACGTCCCGAGGTCTCCGTCACGTTCTTCCTGCCCGACAAGCGCAAGGAGGGCGGAGAATATGTCACGGCAAACGGCACGGTAAAGCGGATCGATATGGCGGAAATGACGCTGGTGTTCACCGACGGCAGACGCATACCGATCGCCGATATTTACCGTATTGGCGGAGAAATATTTCAGGCTCCTTGATTTTCCCGCAGAATATCCAAAAATTTCTTTTAAAAATCGTCAAAAATATCCAAAATCCCCTTTACAAAAAACGATTTATGTATTATAATATAAACTAGAGATATTATATATGGTATATAGAGGGAAATGATATTCTATGAGTATGGTAAGGAGCATGACCTTGCAGTCGAATAATAAAGTGTCCGGTTCAAAGACCTCCGCTACGGCTTTAAAGGAACGCACAGCCGAGATCGAGCGTCACAAGGCCGCTATTGCCGCCAAGAAAAAGGCGGTCAAGATCGCGCGCGGAAAAAAGACGTATGATAACATAAAGCGCACGGTTGATATCGTCGGGTCGGCGGTCGGAATGCTTGTGCTGCTTCCGGTGTTCCTGCTGATATCGCTGCTGATAATGGCGGAGCGCTCGGGCAAGCATGTGTTCTTTAAACAGTGCAGACTGGGAATGGGCGGGAAGCCTATCTACATATACAAGTTCCGCACGATGATCGACAACGCCGAGGACGTGACGCGCTGGCTGAACGAGGAGCAGTTGAAGCAGTATTACAGCGAGTACAAGGTCGAGGACGACCCGCGCGTGACAAAGGTGGGTAAGTTCCTCCGCCGCACGGGACTGGACGAGCTTCCGCAGCTGTTGAACATATTGAAGGGCGAGCTCAGCATAGTCGGTCCGCGCCCGATACAGGAGAGCGAGACCGTGCTGTACGGCAAGGACAAAGACCTACTGCTTTCGATACGTCCGGGGCTTACCGGCTACTGGCAGGCATACTGCTCGGGCGACACTACATACACCAATCGCAAAAGACAGCGTATGGAGATACACTACGTCCTGCACAGAAATCTGCTGTGGGATCTGAAAATTTGTCTCGCGACATTCGGCGCGATCGTCAGAAAGGTCAAGCGCGGGCAATAAACAGCACGATAAAAGCCGCAGTCTTTGCAGCGTTTCGGAGAGCAGGCTGCTTTCCGAAACGCTGCAAAGACTGCGGCTTAGCGATTTTTATTCGTCGTCATAGTCGTCGTCATAGTCGTCATCGTACTGATCAAGAGTACGGTTCAGGTCTTTCTTGTAGCTGCGGTATACCATAACGAGGATAAGCGCCGCGATGGCTATCAGCACAGTCTCAATGGCGATTATCAGCGCGCTGTGCTCCGAGCTTTCCTTGGGATTTACCACAATATGGCAGACCGCCTCCGCCTGCCCTCCGTTGAGCGAGATGGTGATATCCGTTTCGCCGGGAGCTTTCGCGGTGACGATACCGTCGATCTGACCGACCTCCGCGACTATCTCATTCGCAACGGTGTAGTTTATCTCGGTGACCTGAACGTCCTTGGGCTTGTATTGATACTCCAGCTCGAACGTTTCTCCCGCCGTAAGTATCACGTTTGCGCCCGAAACGAATGTCACGCTGTTTATCGGCAGACGGCCGACAAGCTCCTCGTAAGAGGACAGTCTCGTCAGCGGGCTGCCCTTTTTGTACAGCAGATAAACAGTGAGGTCGCCCTGCGGAGTGATTCTGCATACGGCTCTGGCGTCGCCCTCTATCGCTATGTTGAGCTCGCGCTGCTCAACGCTCTCGAACAAAAAGTAGCCGCGCGTGTCGGAAACGGCTTTGAGCGAGTCTATGACAAGCTGCGCGCCGACTACGGGGTTGCCCTCGTTGTCGTACAGGTAGCCGTCGAGCTTGGCGGTGTCATAGGCGATATCGCTCGTTACCGTAACGTTTACCGTTTCGGTAAGCCCCGCGCCGCTGACCGTGATCACGGCAGTACCGGTCTTAAGCGCGGTGATAAGTCCGTTCTCATTGACGTAAGCTATATCCTCGTTGTCGATCGAGTAGGTTATTTCCCGACCCTCGGCGGTCTCTTCGGGGAGTATCTGTGCCTCTATCTGCGCGGTCGCGCCGATCTTAAGTTCGAAATTTTTCTGCTTGAGCACGATGAATTCGGGCACAATGGCGGGACTCTCGACATAGATCGTTGCGTAGGCGGAGACGTCGCCGTAAGACGCGGTAACGTATGCCGTGCCCTCGCCGATACCCATAATGTAGCCGCTACTGTCCACGCGGACGACGTTAACGTCCGAGCTTTCAAATCCGATCACGGGATTTTCCCAGATATTGTTGGCTATCTGCGCGGTCAGCTGAACGCCCTTTCCTATCTCGATAGTCGTCTGATAAAACCCGAGCTGCATTTCCGGAGGGGGCGGCACAACGGTGACGACTGCCGTTGCGGAAATGGTTTCGCAATACGCCGTGATCTCGACCGTACCCACTCCGACAGCGGTAATGTAGCCGTCTTCGTCGATGGTCGCCACGTCGGTATTGGAGCTCCGATAGATCACATACGGGTCATCACCCCAGATGTTGTTTATGATTGTCCAATAGAGCTGAATGCCTGTGCCGACAGTGAGAGTAGTACTATAGAAATCAAGCAGCATCTTGGGATCGGGGTCAACGGGCTCGGAAGTGGCGGGCTCCTCGGTCGTGACCGGGTCGGGCGGCCACCACCACGGATGATCCGACGACTCGGGAGGCTCGCTCGTTTCGGGATAGCTCGGATAATCCGGATCATCCAAGGGGTACGCGAACGCGGTCAGCGCAAGCGAACAGCAGGTTATCGCGGAAATGACCGCAAAAAATAACTTCTTTTTGAACATAATAAATTTTCCTTTACAGGTGGTTATTTTTATGAAAAAAGTTTTAATGACAGCTTCGGAAAGCTCGCATTTCAAGAACTTCCATATTCCTTATATAAGCAAACTGATCGGCGGCGGAACGGTCGTTCACACCGCGGCAAACGGCGATTTTTCGCTTGAGGGAGCCGTGCATACCCAACTCAAATTCCGCAAAAAGATCACGTCTCCCGCGAATATCGCGGTTATATTCAGGCTCGCAAGGCTTATCGGGCGGGAGCGGTTTGACGCCGTATACACCAATTCCACTCTCGCGGGATTTGCAGGGAGGATGGCAGTGCTGCTCTCGGGCAGCAGGAAAACGCAGTGCCGTCACATCTGCCACGGTTATCTCTTCGACGACGACGGAAGCCTGCGCTCGCGAATCTACCTCGCATTTGAGAAGCTCGTCCGCAGGCGCACGGAGCTGCTCGCCGTGATGAATGAGGATGATCTGCGGATCGCCGAGAAGTACAAGCTCGGCAGGGAGATCGTGTTCCTCGACGGAATGGGGCTGGACGCGTCAAAGTTTCCGGAGCTGCCCGAAGATGAGATAACACGTCGCAGGGCGGAGCTCGGTGCGGAGAACGGCGGATATCTGTTTCTGTGCGTCGGCGAGTTCAGTCCGCGAAAGAACCAGTCTGTGATACTGAAAGCGTTCGCGCGGCTGGGGCGGACGGACTGCCGTCTCGTCTTCGCGGGCAGCGGAGCGCTGCTTGAGGATTGCAGGGCGCTAGCGGGTTCGCTCGGAATAGCCGACAGAACGGTCTTTCTCGGTCACTGCACGGAAATGAACATACTCTATCGCGCGTGCGACTGCCTGATATCGGCGAGCCGCTACGAGGGTCTGCCGTTCAACGTAATGGAAGCGCTGTACTGCGGCGAGAGCGTGCTGCTGAGCAATGTCAAGGGCAACCGCGACCTTGCGGACAGCTCGGAGCTGTATCCGTACAACGACGACGAGAGACTTGCCGCGCTTATGGAGACCGCCAGATCCGCGCCGCGCGTGAACAGACTTCCCGAGCGGTATCTGCTGAGCCGCTGCCTTGATAAGAACGCCGAGCTGCTTCGCTATATATAATGTATACGCCCGAAAACGTTCCACACTCATTTTACCACATCGCGGCGGTGTATGTCAAGTGCTTTTTCAATTAAAGTGATACGCTGTGAATTAATGCCATTTTAACAAAAAATGCAATAAAAAATTTCCTTTTATGCATTTTTGATAAAAGTTTCACGTTAATTTATACAAAATGCATCTGTTGAAGTTGTAAAAATGTAATATAATTCTACAAAATTACGGTCAATTATAAAAAAACACTTGATAAATAGAAAAGTGTGTGATATAATGTAAGTGTTGAAAAGTGGGTTATGCTCTTTTCAATGCAAAAATCATTTTGCGTCGGGTGGTTAAGCGAATGCTTGTATACTTAGTAAACATTTTTGCTGTTTGTGTATGGGCAATGTTTTTCTGCACCGGCAAAAAAACAATTCTCAAAAGAACGATTTTTCTTGTGCTGTGCTTTGTTCAGTGCGTGATAATCGCGGGAAACCGTTACGGAATAGGCTCGGATTACTCCATGTACACTGCGGGCTTCTTCAGTATGGCGAGAACGGGATTTGAGGAGCTTTCTTACGAGGATTGGGAGTTGGGATTTATCCTGCTCAACAAATTGATCGGCAAGTTCACTGCGTGGCCGTCGGCTTTTATAATGGTAAGTTCGATATTGTCACTTATTGGTCCCTTTTACCTTATATGGCGGTATTCGTCCGGACCGTTTCTCTCGGTGTTCCTGTACTTGAACCTGTATCTGTTCTATCTCGACATGAACTACATCAGACAGGCGATAGCGATGTCGATCATGTGCTTTGCTTTCGGATTTCTTCGGGATAAAAAGTTCTGGAGATTTCTGCTGATCGTGGCGATAGCGGCTTCGTTCCACTTAACGGTTGTCTATATGGTACCCGTATTTATAGTGGCGCTGCTCAAGATAACGCCGCAGTCGATGCTGCTGTATCTGTTCGGACTGCTCTTCTATTATATCGTGTCCGACGGTGCGCTGAATATCTTGCTCTCGAAATTCCATACGGAATATGCGGGGTCGGTGTTCATAGAAAGCGGAGTTTACTTCTACTACGCGCTCTTCCCGCTGCTGCTTTGCGCGGCAATGGTGGCGCTGTCATTCTATCTGAAAGAAATACCGCGCTCGCTGAGTGTGCTTATGCATATGACGCTGATGATGGGTTTCTGGCAGATCGTTATGACAAAACATTCTCTCTTTGAGAGATTTTCGTATTACACAATGCTGTTCGTTATTCTGGCTGTTCCCGAGGCGATAAAGGAGTTCAGATCGCAGCTTGCTTCGAACCTCAGGGAAAAGTACCTGGAGCAAATGGGCGGCGAAGCGGATGGCACGCGCACGCTTACAAGACGTGTTGATTCGACAGTCTTTAAGGTTATGGCAGTCGTTTATATCGCGGTTTTTGTACTGGCGCTTGCTTACAATTTGGTCGGTCTGATCGTTCCCGATGCGGGTGTTCACGGCGTCTTGCCGTATCAGACTCAGAACCGCATGAACATACCCAATATAGATTGGTTTTTTAAAAGGTAAATAATGTCACATTTGTGGCTTATTTATAAAAAACACATGGAGGAAAATGATTATGAAGAAGAAGATTTTCGCCGCTGCTGTGGCTTTTGTAGCAACAATGTCTCTTGCAACAAGCGCTTTTGCAGCTGCACCCGGCGCTACCAATGGTAAGGTAGAGGCACAGACCACTGTTGTAGCTAACGAGGCTACTGAAATTAAGACAGATATCGGACTTGAGCTCGACGCTCCCGCAGGCACATTTGCTGAGGGTACAGAGGTTAAGCTTGAGGCTGACGTAAAGTTTGTTGAGTCTGCTCCCAACACTACCAAGACTGTTGCTGACGCTATCGCACAGATCGCTGAGGTAAGCGGTGCTGAGGCTGACGTAACTCTGAACACTTACATCTCTGTTACTCTGACCTCTGACGGCGCTACCATTCAGCCCAACGGCAACGTTAAGGTTACCGTTCCTTACGATGGCAAGTCCAACGCTGTTGCTTACGTAAACGGCACTACCGTTGAGTTCTTTAAGCTCACTGTTACCGGCAGCGTATGCTCTTTCGAGACCAGCCACTTCTCCGATTACTACATGGTAAATGTTAACGAGGCAGTTATTGAGAAGATCGTTGGCAAGTCCACTACCGTTGACAACAGCGGCAATGGCAGCAACCCCAGCACAGGTATCGCTCTTGCAGTAGCTCCTGCCGGTCTGGCTGTTGCATTCGTAGGCGTAACCGCAGTTATCTCTAAGAAGAAGAGAGGCTAATCTCCGAACGGAGAACGGTTCCAAAAGCAAATAGTTTGCTTACAACAGTGCAGTGCATAAAGCATTGCACTGTTTTTTTAAGGGAAGAAAAATGCGTACTATTGTAAAAGAACACGTTGCCGAAACGGTAACGAGCGGGATATTCGCGCCGGTGATGTGCGACTTCGTCGGCTGGGTGCTGAGGAGCGCTGTCTCGTCGGGTATTACACGGCTTTACTTCTTAGCTCGCGACGGGTGGATAATGTACAACATCGCGAGGATCGTTGCCGAACGAAACAAGTTGGATATTGAGCTTCGGTATCTGTACTGTTCGCGAATGTCGCTTCGTAATGCGGCATTGGAGGACTTGGGAGCGGAGGCGTACCGTTACCTGCTGGAGGGAGGTTTCGCGCTGACGCCGCGGACGATACTCGGCAGGCTTGGACTTGACGGGGATGAACGCGCCGGGGTCTACTCGGATATCGGTTTTGCCGAGGATGAAAATATCGAGCTCGGTAAGACGGCGGCAGCCGAGATATGCAATAAACTGCGCAACAGTGCCGTTTACAACGATTACATACGAAAGGTTTCACGTGCCAATAAGGCGTTGGCGCTCGGGTATCTTCGTCAGGAGGGATTGTTGGACGACGTGAAATACGCGTTGGTAGACAGCGGCTGGACGGGTTCGATGCAGCGGATGTTTCGTGTGCTGACGGGACGGCGGCAGACAGGGTACTACTTTGGTCTGTACGCGAAGCCGAACACGGAGGACGGTGAGTTTAATGCCTACCTGTTCGATCGGAATACGCCGCCGAGACTTGTTTCCAAATTCAACAATAATCTGTTCGAGACGCTCTGCTCCGCGCCGCACGGTATGACAACGGGCTATGAGCGGCGCGGTGATGAATATTTCCCGCTGCTCAAGGAAAAAGATAATCTGAACAGCGGCAGCCGATTACCTGAGATTCAGGAACGCATGCTGTATGAACGAGCGCGAGAGTACATACTTCCCGAGGAATACGGCAATATGAAGCGGCGGCAGGCGTTTGCGTTCCCGCTGCTGGCGACGCTGATGTACAAGCCGACTGCCGAGGTCGCGGAGGAGTATGGCGCGCTGAGGTTCTCGGACGACCCCGCGGAGCTGTACGCGTTTCCGCTCGCCGCGCCGCTTGAGGAGCCGCGCCGCCTGTATTTCCTGCCGAGGCTGTACGAGAAGTTTTTCCGAAAGGGCAAGCTCGCCGCACCTCTCTACTGGGGCTACGGAGCGGCAGTGCTGAGCGGAAAGGGCAGCTGGGCAAGAGTGAATTTAAGGCTGTGGGAGATAGTTTGGCTTATTAAGCGTCGATGAGGAGGACTGACGGTGATTGGTGTTTCGGTGATAATGCCCGTTTACAACCCCGAGCCGGCCGAGCTGAGACGTGCGATAGAGTCGGTGTTGAGCCAGTCTCCGGGTGATTTCGAGTTTGTTATCTGCGACGACTGCTCCGATCCGTATGTACGGGAGATCATTGAAAGCTGCAATGATGAACGGATAGTTTATCTGCGTAACGATCGGAACGGCGGCTGCGCCTATTCCCTCAACCGATGCATTGAAGCGGCACGGGGAGAGCTGCTGATACGGCAGGACGCGGACGATTACTCATTGCCGGGGCGTTTTGCGGAGCTGATATCCGCATACAAGCAGACGGGCGCGGACATAGTTGCATCCAATATTTTGCTGTTTGACGAGAGCGGCGAGTGGGGACACCGTGACTATCCCGAACAGCCGCAAAAGCGCGATTTTCTGTTTGCGGTGCCGTTTATGCACGGGGCGTGCGCGCTGAGGAGGTCGTCGGTGACGGCGGCGGGCGGATACCCCGTGAGCCGTGATACGGCGCGGTGTGAGGAATACGCGCTGTTTATGACGATGTACGCGGCGGGCGCGCGGGGGTTTAACCTACAAAGGCGTCTGTATGCGTTCAACGAAAACCAGGCGGCAGTCAGCAGGAGGAAATATTCCGATAAGATACGCGAAGTGAAAGTCAAAGCGGCGGGCTTCCGTAAATTGAGACTGTATCCGCAGGGAATAATCTACCTTGCCAAGCCGCTTGCGGTCGGGCTGATACCTCCGCGGCTGCTGGCGAAGATCAAAGACAGAGTTTTTGGGAGACGAAAATGAGCTTTAAGAAAAGGGTTTACGATATTCTGGTGGGCAGACAGCCGCCGATACGCCGCCGATACGTGCGCTACAAGGAGCAGGGCAAGTCTCCCGCGGCGCGCGCGGTGTACCTTTTTCGGCTCAATTTCAGCTACTACATTCTCCGCGACAGGGAGCTTTCCCGTTTCGGGCAGTCACACTCGAAGCCTTACTGCAAGGGTGCCGAGAGTGCGTTGAGCTATCGTGAGCCGCCGGATCGGCTTGCCGAACAGCTTTCGCACTTTGGCGTGGTGTCGTTCGATATTTTTGACACGCTGATCTACCGTCCGTTTGCTCGTCCCGTCGATCTGTTTCACGTTGTCGGCGCGGAGACGGGGCTGCTGAATTTCGCGGAGCTGCGCCGCTTCTGCGAGCACAGCGCGCGCGAAAAGCGTTTCGCCGAGTGCGGCAGCTATGAGGTGACGTTCGACGATATCTACCAATATATGGAGGAATATGCGGGCAGCTCATTCGCGGCGGCTCGCGAAAAGGAGCTTTCCGCCGAGTTGAGCCTATGCTTTGCAAACCCGTATATGAAGCGCGTCTGGGATATTCTGGGAGAGCGTGGAGTGCGCCGCGTCGTTACTTCGGATATGTATCTCGGCAGGGAATTTCTGGAAGAGCTGCTGAGGAAGAACGGTTATGACGGCTTTGAGACGCTGTTTGTTTCCAATGAGCATAACGCGTCGAAGTATCACGGTGAGCTGTACGAGATCGTTAAAAAATTCCTGAAAACGGAAAAGATCGCGCACGTCGGCGATAACCCGACAAGCGATATCGGGATTGCGAAAAATCACGGCTTAACGCCGTTTCACTGTTCGAACCCGAATACGGTCGGCAGCGTTTACCGTCCCACGAATATGAGCCGCCTTGTCGGCAGCGCGTATTGCGGACTGGTCAACGCGCGGCTGCACTCGGGATCGGAGAATTATTCCATGCTCTATGAGTACGGTTACGCGTACAGCGGCATCTTTACGCTGGGCTTCTGCCGTTATATTCACGGTATCGCCGAGCGAACCGGCGCGGGTAAGGTGCTGTTTCTGGCGCGTGACGGAGACCTGCTGAAACGTGTCTACGACATCCTTTATCCCGACAGCACGACCGAATATTTCCTCTGGTCAAGGCTCGCCGCGACAAAGCTCTGTTTCGAGGAGAACACCGCGGACTTTATTCGGCGTTTCATTTACCACAAGTGCGGTGACGGCTTGACGGGCGAGACGCTGCTGCGGCAGATGGATCTGTCCGAGCTGGCGGAGAGCTGCCCTATGAGGGAGACAATAGTAACCGATAAAAATTATAAGCAGCTCGCGCGGTTCATATACGCCAACAGAGAGCGTATAAGCGCTCTGTATGAGCCGCTGAACAAGGGGGCAAGGAAATACCTCGCCGATAAGCTGAACGGCTGTAAAAGGGCGTTGGCGGTCGATATAGGCTGGGCGGGGAGCGGCGGCGCCGCGATCGCACAGCTGGCGGAAAAATGGGCGCTGAACTGCGATGTTATCGGCGTTATCGGCTGCGCGAACGATAGCTCGACAGAGCAGCCCGACTGCTCCGAGGGCTCGCTGCAAAGCGGACGGATGTATGCGTACTGCTATTCGCAGAGCCATAACCGCGACATTTTCCTCGCGCACGACGCCGCTCAGGGGCACAATATTTTCTTCGAAATGCTGCTCGGTTCGGAAAGCCCATCGCTGAAAGGCTTTAACGCGGACGGCTCCCCGGTATTCGGCACTCCCGAACAGGGCAATTGCGAGACCGTGCGGCAGATACACGCGGGTGCTCTGGACTTCGTGAGCGACTACACCAAGCACTTTGCTGACTATCCGTATATGCTCGACATAAGCGGCAGCGACGCGTATGCGCCGTTCGGAGCGGCGGTGAAGGCGGGCGGAAAGTACTTCCGCGCGGTGCTCGGAGAGTGCAGCTTCGGCGTCGGCGTCGGAACGGAAGAAAGCAAGATCAACAAACAGAGATAGAAAGGAACGATAAAAGTGACAAAACTTGAAGAACAGATGAAGTATCTGACTTTCTTAAAGGAGGTAGTAAAGCGCGATATCAAGCGAAAGTACTACAAATCGGTGCTGGGAGTGCTGTGGACGGTGCTGAACCCTTTGCTCTCTATGCTGGTAATGACGTTGATCTTTTCGACGCTGTTCAAGCGGAATATCGATAATTTCCCGATATATCTTCTCTGCGGTCAGATCATCTTTAACTTTATGAACGGCAGTTCGCGTCAGTCAATGAACGCGATCCTCGCCAACGCGGGGTATATCCGCTCGATATATATCCCTAAGTATATCTTTGTTCTGTCAAGGGTCGTCGAGGGATTTGTCGATCTGCTGTTTTCGCTGACGGCGCTTGTTCTGGTAATGCTCATCACTCACGCGAAGTTCACGCTTAATCTGCTGATGCTGCCTACCGTGCTTGCTCTGGTGTTTATATTTACGTTTGGTTTTTCGCTTATCCTTGCGACTTACGGTACTTTTTTCCGTGATTTTCAGCACCTTTACGGTATCTTTTCAATGCTCTGGATGTGGATGTCCGCTATCTTTTATCCCAAGACGATCGTGCCGACATCGTACAGATTTCTCCTTGATCTTAACCCGGCTATTCACTTTATCGAGATAATGCGCGCGATCTGTCACCAGGGTGTGATGCCGACGGAGAAATCGCTGATAATAGCGAGTTGCTATGCGGTGCTTATGCTGCTTATGGGCATTTCGGTGTTCAAGGCAAATGAGAACAAATTCTTCCTGTACGTGTGAGGAGGCGGAAATATGGGCGATATCGCAATAAAAGCAGAAGACGTTTCGATGATGTTCAACCTCAGCCGCGAGCGCGAGGAACGTTTTAAGGAGTACGTTATAAACCTTGTAAGGGGAAAGCTGTTTTTTGACGAGTTCTGGGCGCTTCAGGACATCTCGTTCGAAGTCAAGAAGGGCGACAGCCTTGGTCTTATCGGAGTGAACGGTTCCGGCAAGACGACTCTACTGAAGCTGGTGGCGGGCATTATGAAGCCCACTAAGGGCAAGATATACACCGACGGCTCGATAGCGCCGCTGTTCGCTATGGGCTCGGGCTTTGACAGTTCGCTGTCCGCGCGCGAGAACATCTTCCTTGTAGGCGCTTTGCGCGGCTATACAAAGGAGTATATGAGGAGACGCTTTGACGAGATAATCGAGTTCGCGGAACTGGAGGATTTCGTCGACGTTCCGCTGAAAAACTATTCGTCAGGTATGTCGTCAAGGCTCGCATTCGCGATCGCAACGCTTGTGCATACCGACATCCTGATAGCTGACGAGGTGCTTTCCGTCGGTGACGCGAAGTTCCACAAGAAGAGCGAGGCGCGTATGGCGAAAATGCGCGAGGGCGGCACTACGATACTGTTCGTATCGCACTCGGCGGGTGCGGTGCAGAAGGTCTGCAAAAACGCTATCTGGCTCGATCACGGCAAGATCGTTATGGCGGGGACGTCCGAAAAGGTCTGCAAGGCGTATTCGGAGTATTGTAAGACCTGAGTGGCAATAATATCTTTATTGTAAAAATTGATAAAAAAGTTATTTTTTGTCTAAAAATAACTTTTTGGAAAAAATGCTTTCTGTACTTTTATTCACAGTTGAGTTATAATACAAAAGTGACAGGAGGTATTTATGGCAACGTTGGAAAAAGAATTCGGCAGGATAATGCGCAGATCCCGCAAAGCGAGCGGAATCACACAGGAGACGCTTGCGGAGATTGTCAACATAAGCTGCGTTTACTGCCGCCAGATCGAGCACGGCGAACACCGCGCCACTTGGATAACATGGCTGAGGATATGCTCGGTGCTGCAGATCGACATATCCGAGATACAAAAGCTGCTGACTGCCGAATAAACGGCGGCAAACAGAAAAACCGACGTTGATACGTCGGTTTTTTATTGTCTGTGAATTCTCATATTAATTGCCGATTGAAAGTAGGCAAATGATTTGCGAGGATATTTTGTGTCCTGCAAGGAAGAGGACAAAGTAGGGCGCAAAATATACCGCAAAAAATGTCTACTTTCAGTCGGCATTTAGTATCAGCCTGCGCCGCCTGACGAAATAAAAAACAGCACGATAATGGCAGCGAGCGATACGCCTGCTATGATCCAGTTTCTGGTGATAGTGCGCTCAAGGCGGTTGTCTTTTTTATTTTTGTCAAAACGTTTAGCCATATTTTGCCCTCCCGAATATGCCGATATTACGCGGTTTACTGATAGTCATAAGGAGCGGACGGCACGGAGAAGTAGTTGTCGATCGTGTGGTCGCTGCTTATGGTGCTGTCGCTGACGAGGAAATAATTGTGTCTGAGCACCGGTCCGCTGCTCGAGATCGGGTCATCCCACGTCACGTCAACGTGATACCAGCTCCCGCCGACCTTGACCATATTCCACATATGATCGCCGTTGCTGTATCCCGAAATGCAAACGCACTCGTAGCCCATAGACTGCGCGAAGTACATAAACGCCTTTGAGTACCCCTCGCAGAGCGCCTGCCCGTAGATGACGGGACCGTCCGCTTCGCTTTTGGATACGGGACCGCTCGATATGTACGAGGTGTTGTTGACTATCCAGTCATGAACGTATTTCAGACATTCATAGTCGCTGCCCATTCGCTGTGCCTCGTTAATAACAGACCGCGTTACCGATTCAAATTCCGACGACGGAACGTTTTCGGGACTTCTGCCGTAATCTATGCCCATCTGAACGACCTCACCCGAGTTGGTGTAGCTGTAGGTGTAGCCGCTGCCGAGGGTCAGGAACTGAGCGTTGTCGTAGTCGAACGCCCAGTATGCGGTGTCGATATCGGACTGATTAAGCTTCAGATCGCTGATGTTTATATTGCCCAGATAGTTTGACGCGCTTTCGTAAAGCCGCGCGTAGGCTTCTTTTTGTGAGGAGTTGAGCTGATTGTATGCCCATTTGCGTGTATAATCGGTGATAAGCGAACTCGTATCGGGTGAGGAAACATCGATGATCTCGGGCAGACTGTAGTTCTCCGTGGTCGTAGACTCGGTCGGTTCGTCCGAGCTTACGGGCTTATCGAGAAGAGTTCCTCCCGAGCTCGATTCGGCGGGCTTTTTGGACGAGCTCGGCTTGCTCGACGAGCTTGGTTTTTTAGACGAGCTCGAGCTGCTTGACGAGCCGTCAGGCAATTGATCTAACGACGGCAGCTCCGGAAGCTCGGGGAGTTCGGGAAGCTCCGGCAGCGGCGGCATCGATGAAAACGCGGGAGTTCTCGAGCTCTCCGGCATCTTCTTCATAAACGGCAGCTCGTATTCGCCCTTCTCATCGTTCCATTCCGGTAGCTTATCCTTTACGCTGTCGAGCATTTTATTTATGCGGTACTTCACGTCGGAAAGATATATTTCCTCTTTGGCGTTCAGTCCGTTGGTGTCAAAATTCTCCAGTTTCTTGGAAATCTCCTCGCTCTGCGCGGCGTAAGCCTGAAGCATAGCACTGTCGGAAGCCTTATAGTTCTCAATATATTTGGTATATTCCTTGAAAAAGTCCTCGTATCCGTCTAAGGTCTCCTGAAGCGCGGGGTCGACCTTTGTGTCAAGTGTGCTTTCGGGAGCGTCAGAGGACGGTTTGGAGGAACTTGAGGTTGGATCTTTGGAGGAATTTGTAATAGACGCGAAAGCAGGATTTTCGGTATTTACGGCAGGCAGACTGCCGCTGTTTTCGGAACATCCCGTAGCGGTTCCGAGTACTAAAGCCGCGGCGATAACGCAGCCCCATAATCTCCTGTTCATCAAACGTTCTCCTTTCGGGTTAAGAGCCTGTTTAGTATCTTCCGAAGCACTGTCTTCACCCGTCTTTTCGCGCCGTACTTTGGCAATTTTTCTTGAGCGTTTTGCCGAAGGCATAATGCGCACATAAAGTACATCTGCGAAAAATTGCCGTCGTCCGACACGAAAATCCGGCACTTCTACAGATACTAAACAAGCTCTAAGAAAAGCCCGTCCCCACTCAACCGAACGGAACGAGCCTTTTATATTATAACAAATTTCTCTGATATTGTCAAGGGAATTTCCGAAAATCACCGTTTTTAATATTTCTAACCGGCAATACTTTCCGCTTAGTAACGGCAAGTAATCGTTTTCTGCCAATTTTTGTCATAAGAACCTGTACCAATAACCGCTCAACGCTTGTCTTGCAGCATATTTCGCCGCTGCCTGCGTCAAAGCTCCTAGGCGTACATACAGTACGCCTAGGAGCTTTTCCTTGACATCGACAAAATCTGCTTGCAATCCAAGCATTTCGGGCTATTGGTATAGGTTCTAACTATGTAATGAAAATATATTCCCGCTTTGCGCTCAATATTCCGCGTACACTTCGTCCGTCTCGTCGATATCCATCATCTCGCCGGTCGTAAGTACGTGGTCGGGCTTATCCTCGCCCTTGTACAGCAGCTTGAGGATTATCGGAGAAGCTACCGACGAGCACAGTATCAGCAGTATGACCGACGTGAAATACTCGGGCGATACCATTCCCACGGCAAGCCCTTTCTGAGCCACTATCAGCGCGACCTCGCCGCGCGTCATCATTCCCACCCCGCACTTGAGGGAATCCTTGGCGTTGAACCTCCACGCCTTTGCCGCCAGTCCGCAGCCTATTACCTTAGATGCCATGGCTACCGCCACGAACGCCAGCGAGAACCACAGCAGCCCGAGAGTGAAGCCGTCGAAGTTGGTCTTGAGCCCAATCGACGCGAAGAATACGGGACCGAACAGCATATAGCTCGAGATGTCCATTTTGCCCGCAATGTATTCCGCGTCGCGCAGGTTGCACAGGATTATGCCCGCGACGTAAGCGCCCGTGATGTCAGCGATGCCGAAGAACCGCTCGGCGCAGTACGCCATAACGAAGCAGAGCGCCAGACCGAAGATCGGTATGCGGCGGTGGTGGAACGAGCGCTTGTCGAGGAACTTAAACAGCAGATAGATGAGAAATCCGATAACGAAGCTGAACGCGATGAACAGCACCGTCTTTATCACAACGTCAAGGGGCTTTGCGTCCGCGGAACGGAAGCCGATGACGAACGTCAGAACAATGATTCCGATAACGTCGTCGATTATCGCCGAGGAGACGATTATCGTGCCGACCCTGCCTTTGAGATGACCCAGCTCGCGGAGGGTCTGAACGGTTATGCTGACCGATGTCGCGGTCATTATCGTGCCTATGAACACTCCGCGGAAGAACTCGTCCGAGCCTACGGGCGCAAATCCGAAGAAGCATCCGTACAGTGCCCAGCCCAGCACCAGCGGTACGAACACGCCCGCGCAGGCAATTGAGAGAGCGACGGGCCCCGTCTTGACCAGCTCGCGCAGGTTAGTCTCCAAGCCCGCCGAGAACATCAGCAGCACCACTCCTATCTCGGCGAGCACCGCGATAAAGTCGGATTGTCCGACCAGTCCGAGCACGCTCGGACCTATAAGCAGCCCCGCAGCGATCTGTCCGACGACCTGCGGAGCCCTCAGCTTCTTAGCTGCCAACCCGAGAAGCTTAGCGGATATAATGATTATTGCCAAGTCTTTAAAGCATTCATACGCTTCCAATTAAAACACCTCTTGTCTTATTTACCAAACTTATTATATTATTTTTGTGAAATTTATGCAATGCCTTTTTTTCACAATTTTTGTACGATTCGTGGGATTTTTTTGGTTATTTTATATTGACAGTTTAATTGACGTGTGGTATACTTAATATAGGGAATCACTGATTAAATGGCTTTTCCCCGCCTCCGGCGTGGAAAAGCCAATAAAACCGTGTCTCGAAAAATGAAAAACGGATTAGATCAGCGCTTCCATAGGTAAACGTGTACACGGCTTTACTGTAAATCGGGAGCTGTAACGGCGGCACGCCGTTCCCAAAATTTATCACATATATCCGAAAGGAGATGTCGGAATGACCGGCAGGAATTATATAAACCCCAACGACCGTGGCCGCTTCGGATTCAGCGAGAGCGGAGAGTTCAAGGCTCCCTACAAGGGCGCTCCTATCTTTGCGGTACTGATTATTTGCGCGGGAATACTGATTGATGTGCTCGCGCTTGTGGCGTTAATAAAATTGGGCGACAGTTTACAGGTGACCGAGGGGGAAATGTTTGTGACGCTCGCTCAAGGCGTGGTTATGCTGATCGTGGTCATACTGACAATAATTTTCATATCCATCGCAGTGCGTGCCGTAACAAGCGGTTTTAAATGCAGGTACACTGCAAACGATGAAAAATTTATTCTGACATACGGCGGCGACGTTCACACGTTTTATTACAAGGACGTTCAGACCGTTCATTTTATCCCGCGTTCGTCGCTCGGCAAGGTCAGCGGCTATGACGTTACGATCAGGATAAAGGGCGAAGATCGATATTTCTCGATAGTTTCCGACTCGTACATTTCGGAGAAAAGCACTCCGTTCAATATCATTCGCGAGCGCGCCGAAATAGTACGGAACGCGCAAAACAACGAACGCATTATGCTAGAGGGCAGGAACTCCGTCGGCGACAGCAACAAGCCTATCTTCGCCGAGGATATTGCTAAGGCGCAGGCGGGCAAAAAGGACGTGTTCGACCGTATGGCGGAGCTGCTCGGCAAGGACGCGGAAATGCCCGGTGTGAGCCTCGGCAATGACGACAAGAACAGCGCACGCGCCGTTCGCGCCTACAAAGCCGAGCAGGAGGCGCGCGCGAAAAACGCTCCCGTTATCCCGGAGGGCATCGAGGGCGGCTACGACGTTTCAAAGGTAATGGAAAAGGTTTCGCCTACAGCGGGCGGATATGCCGCGGATATGCCTACAATCGGAAAGGACGGCAGGGTGGTTTCGGTCAACGATACTTACATTGCCGAAGACGGCAAACGGTTTTCGCTTGACGACGTGCAGGGTTACGGTACATTTCATGTTGCGGCGCCGAAAAAAACTGCCGTTGTTCTTGGGATCTTTGCGGGGATATTCCTTGCATGGACGTGTCTTACGGCTGTTTTTATCGTACAAACCTTGCTTATCAATCCGAGTGCCGACGTTGTTACCGCAATTATCGGCGGTGCGGCGGCATTGCTCACTCTGACGGCAGCGCTCATAATAATAAGGTACATCCGACATGGCAAGAAGATTAGCTACAAAGCCAACGGCAGAGAGTTTGTCGTTTCGGAAAAGAAGAAGCCCGATGAGCATATCTATTATAATGATGTCGCGGGCGTGACCTATTCCAAATTGAAATTCTTGTGGATCGACAACGGTTACAAGGTCGAGATAACCACAAAATACGGCGTTATCAAATATAATTTTGTATACCCGAAATTCCGGCGTGATATGAAAACCGAGGACTTGCCGTTTGAGCTGATACGCAAGAACGTTGAAAGGCTGAAAAACAAATAGCCGCAAAATATTGAATAAATCGCGTTTTCCCCGTCGGATGCGGGGAAAACGTCGTTTAACTGTTCGCATATCCAAAAGGAGAGTTACAATGGCCGTCAAGAATTATACGAACCCCAACGACCGCAGACGTTTCGGGTTCAGCGAGAGCGGCGAGTTCAAGGCTCCGTATAAGGGCGCTCATATCTTTGTGGCGCTGCTTATCGCCGCGGGAATACTCATTGACGTTGTCGTGTTTGTGGCGTTGGTAGGATTGGGGGAAGCTATCGGACTGCCCAGAGGTGATATGTTTACGGCGCTCGTCCAAGGCTTTATCATGGTGTTTACGGTGGTGCTGACGATATTCGTCGTCTTACTCGGAATTCGCACCTTATCGAGCGGCTTCAGCTGCAAGTACACCGCCGACGAAGAAAAGTTTATTCTGACATATGGCGGCGACGTTCACACGTTTTATTACGATGACGTTCAGGCTGTTCACTTTATTCCGCGCACGTCGCTCGGCAAGGTCATCGGCTATGATGTTACGATCAAAATTAACGGTGCGGAGGAGAATTTCTCAATAGTTTCCGAATTGTATGTTTCGGAGAAAAGTACTCCGTTCAATATCATCCGCGAGCGTGCCGAGATGGCGCACGACGCGAAATATAACGAGCGCGCCATGAACGAGGGCAGGAACGCTGTCGGCGACAGCAGAAAGCCTATCTTCGCCGAGGATATTGTCAAGGCACGGGAGAGCAAAAAGAGCGTGTTCGACCGTATGGCGGAGTTGTGCGGTAATGATGCAGATATGTCCGGTGTGAGCCTTGGCAAGGACGACAAGAACAGCGCGAGCGCTGTTCGGGCATACAATGCCGGGCAGGAAGCGGGTGCGGAAAACGCCCCCGTTATCCGGGAGGGCATAGAGGGCGGCTATGACGTTTCAAAGGTGATGGAAAAGGTCTCGCCTACGGTGAGAGGCTACGCGTCCGATATGCCCGCTGTCAGCAAGGATGGTAAGATCACAGCCGCGGCGGAGACCTACACCGACGACTTCGGCATGTCGCGCTCCCTTGACGACATACAGGGGCGCGGAACGTTTAATGTTCCGCTGCCGAAAAAGACGGCGGCGCTGCTGTGGGTTATTGTGTTGGCGCTGTTGGTGGGGGCTGTGTTTTTTACGGTCATGTTGATCAGCACAATGATTGTCGCAGGATTGATAGCTCTCGTACTGGTGGTTCCGGTGATAATTTTGCTGTCAATCGCGATAGTCATAATCAAATGCATACGTCAGGGCAGGGAATACAGCTACAGAGCCGACGGCAGAGAGTTTGTAGTCACCGCGAAAAATGAGCCCGAGCAGCATATCTGCTATAATGAGGTCACGGGCGTGACATATTCCGAGCTGAAATTCCTGTGGTTTGAGAACGGCTACAACGTTGAAATTACCACAAACTACGGCGTTATCAGGTACAAGTATGTATATCCGAAATTCCGCCACGCGATAAAAACGGAGGATCTGCCATTCGAGCTGATACGCAAGAACGCGGAGAGATTGAAAAACAAATAATTGCATAAAATAAGCCGCGGTGTCGAGCGAAAACGCTTGACACCGCAATTATCTATGAAACGGCTAAAAAGGCATTGCTTTTAGGGGACGGGCGGTATAGAAGTATTGCGATGTCGAGCGAAAACGCTTGGCACCGCAATTTTCTATGAAACGGTTAAAAAAGGCATTGCCTTTTATTCGGACGCCGCGTCGCTTTTTTCTATCGCATTGGCAATGATATTACCGAGCAGCTCGCCCGTGTAGACGGCTTCGTCAAGGGAGTTCCCGTGGCTGCCCACCTCGATGAGCAGAGCGCCCGTTGAAAGCCCCTGATTGTAGTTGCGGTAGTCGAAAAGCACCGCCCGCGCAAGGTCGGGATAAGCCTCTTCGGAGCAATTCTGGAGCAGGCAGGCGAGCTTGAAGTTCTCCATATAGTCGGGCATGTCCATATCCCCGTCGTCGCAGCCCGAGATTATCATAAACTGCGCGGCGTTTTTGCCGTCGATCTCGGCGACGGGCGCGGTGAGGGAGCCGTCGTCGTTGATGATGCCGTCGCGGTGGATATCGAGTATGATCTTTATGCTCGGGTATTTCTCGAGTATCTTCAGCATACCGTCCGCGGAGCGGTAGTACGCCCCCGTGAACATCGGGTCGTCGTAGACCGTGCAGTCGTGGACGGAGGCTATCCCGCGCCTCGACAGGCTCTCGCAGATAGCGTCGCCGACCGCGGTCATATTCCGCTCGGGGTCGCCCGAACGCAGCGGATAATCCGCGTCAAAATGCTCGCCGTAGGGCAGGAAGCTTTCGCTGGTGTGGGTGTGATAGATGAGCACGGTGGGCTGTTCGCTGTCGATCTCTCCCAGATCGGGCGGCGTCTTTGAGGCTTCTAACAGCTCGCTTGCCGTTACGTCCGTGCAGTTGCGCACCTGTGCGCCGCTGCGGAGGGTTATGTACTCGGTCGACTTCGATTTTCCGAAATTGTACCGCCATATGTCGCCGCTGTCGGCGGTAAATTGAGTGTAGTCGGTGTCGTCAGTGCTCTCGGGACGGTTAAGCGTTATCACTCTGCCGAGCTTTACGGGCGGCTCGTCGACGGTCGGAGCGTCGGGCGGCTGCACCTCCGCGTTGCCCGTTACGGTCGAGCTTTGCGGCAGCGCGCTGACCTGCGTGTCGGACGTGCTTTTCGGCGGTTCGTCATCCGGCAGATTGCTGCCTTGCAGATAGCTGCTTGGCGGTTCGCTGTTTGGCAGATTGTTGCTTGAAGGTTCGCCGCCGGGCAATATGCCGCTTAACGGTTCATATACTCCCGCCGAGCAGTAGGCGGCAGCACGCAATACCGCGCCGATATCCGTGCTTGTCCCTATCAGAAACGGGCAGCAGACCGCCGCTGCGCCTATCAGAACGGATTTTAGCTTTCCCATGATTTTCACTCCTTTTTGACCATTTTATTCAAAAGGAGCTGGGAATATTACTCGACTTCAAGGCTCCAATTCAGCTGTTCCAGAAACAGATCATACGCCCGCCACGGCGCGCGGAAAACCCAATAACAGCCGCTTATCCACTCGCCGCCGCTTTGATAAACATATCCCAGCTGCGCGGCTTGCCACGTATCGCAGTGCGCCTTGACCTCGATGATATAAGTCTCGTCTGCACTGAATTTCTCCCCGAGGATATCCCTCAGGTTCAGCTCATAAAAATACTTCTCGGCGAACTCCGAGGCTTGGCGCTTTTCGCCTGTATTTTTCACCTCGATAAAGTACTCGCCGTTGTTCTCGGCGGTATAAAGCACGTTTGCGGAGCTGTCATACACCGTTATCGAGTACACGCCGAATTCAGCGCCGCTGTCGGTCTCCCACGTTTCCAGCTTGACATAACCGTCGTCGCATTTTTTCACATCGTAGTACATAACGCGGTCGCCGTTGTCGGGAACGGGCAGTCTGTTGCGGAGATTTATCCACGCTTTGCCGTCCTCGGGGCGCAGCTCGGTCTCAAGCTCAAAGCCGCCGAGATTGCTGTTATGGGTAAGCACGCCCTCGTTACGGTACCAGCCGCAGCCGAAACCTCCTTCGGGAATTTCACGCAGATACTTCTCCAACGGCAGAAGGCTCCCGTCAATAACCGCCGCGTAGAATTTTGACAAGTCCTCGGCGGTGGAAATGATCTCGTTCGGAAATTCGCCCTCGACGCGCTTCCCGTCGGCGTAAGCTATCGCCTCGGAGGTTCCCGAGAACGCGGTATCACACATTCCGAGCGGCTTGCAGACGTACTCCGCGAGAATTTCCGCAAACGGCAGAGCTGCGGTCTTACCCAAAATCAGCCGAAGTATGTCGTAGTTTGCAGCGTTGACGAAAAACTCTCTTTCATTGCCGAAAGTGATTTTTTCCGTTATATTGCTTGGGGTATAGGTTCGCTGGTGCGTTCTGTGCTCCGCGGCTTCCCACGGCAGTTCCGAATACTCGGCGTATTGCTCGTTCCACTCTTCGCAAAGCTTATCGGTTTTGACATTGGAGGTCATGTTCAGCAGATCGCGCACCGTTACACCGTCTGAGCCGCCGATCTCGGGAAAATACTTCGATACCGCGTTATCAAGCGAAAGCAAACCCTTTTCCGCGAAGATCAACGCGCAGTATGCGGTAAGCTGCGTTGTTATCCACCCTAAAGGAAAACGGCAGCGCGGCGTGAAGCCGACGTCGTTTTCAAAGTCAGCGCGTCCCCACGCGGCAAATAGCTCGCCGTCCTTGTCGCGGCAGTAGGCAAAGCCGCTGTAATTGTAGTCGCGGCAGATCTTGTCGAACCACGGAGATACTTTGGCGGTTTGCGAAAGCTCCCCGTCCACGCGACCGATGAGCTGTTCGATACGCGCTCTTTCCCGCTCGAGCGCGCGGCGTTTCGTAAGCAGCTTTCCGCTCCCGATATCCGCCTGTGAAGCGATCTCACGGAGCGGAAAGCCAAGCTCCTTGTAGTACAGTATTTTCCGAAGCTGTTCCAGCGACTCCTCGTCGTAGTAGCGGTAGCCGCTTTCGCTCACCTCGGCGGGCTTGAGCAGCCCTATGCTGTCGTAATATTGCAGCGTTCGCACGGTAACGCCGCTTTTTTTCGCGATCTCACCTATCTGCATTTTCATGTGATCGACCTCCTTTCCTTTATTGTACACTATTACGCGGCGTTAATGTCAAGCGTTTTTTCAAAAAAACTTCTATTCTTTACGCTTGATTTATCCGATATTATATGGTATAATTAAAGCAGCATTTCAGCCGCGCGCCGCAAAAGGAGAAACAAATGAAAAGCCTTATAAGATTAACGGATCTCTCCGCAAACGACATATACGACATATTTCAAATCGCCGATGAGATCAATGCGGGAAAATATTCGGAGCTTCTGAAGGGGAAGAGCGCCGTTCTTTTCTTTCCGAATTCAAGTATAAGAACAAGAGTTACGTTTGAAAAGGGCGTGTATCTTCTTGGTGGGCAATCCATACTGTTTCCGTCCGAAACGCTTGATAAAAAAGAAGAACTGAAAGACGTATGCGGTTATCTGAACAATTGGTCTGACATCATTGTTGTCAGACACAGCAATATCGAGGTAACGGAAGCTCTGGCAAAATACTCGGATGTTCCCGTTATAAACGCTATGACAAGCACAAATCACCCGTGTGAAATAATTTCGGATATGTATGCGCTGTCGAAAATAAGGAAAGATTTTATCCGCGATAAATATCTGTTTTGCGGGAAAAACGGGAATATCGGTCTGACATGGAAAGCGGCTGCCGATGTTATGGGCTTTGAGCTTGCGCAATGCTGCGGAAAGGGTTATGAGATAGAGGGAATAGAAACGTACGATAATATAAATGAGGCTGTAAAGGGCAGAGACATTATATGCACCGACTCTCTGCCGTCGGATATCCTCGCCGATTTTAAAGAATGTCGGGTCACAAAATCTGTTATGGATACGGCAAACGAGGGAGCAATATTAAATCCCTGTCCTCCCTTTTACCGCGGCGAAGAAGTGTCCGATGACGTTATACGTTCAAAGTATTTTGTCGGGTATGAGTTTAAAAAATGTTTGCTTAATGTACAGCAGGCAATAATGACCTTTTGCTTAATAAGATAGTGCCGTATAGTAAAGCGAGTAATTCTCCGCGCTCAAGACCGGCAAAACGCTATCTCTTTGTATGTCCTTCTTTAAAAAAACAGGCTGCGCTTTTCACGCAGCCTGTCGCTGTAATGTTTGCTTATCAGTACATTCCGCCCATTCCGGGAGCCGCAGGAGCGGCGGGAGCCTCGGGCTCGGGCTTGTCGGCAACAAGGCTCTCGGTGGTGAGAACCATCTCCGCAACGGAGGAAGCGTTCTGCAATGCGGAACGTGTTACCTTTGCGGGATCGACTATGCCCTTCTTGATCATATCGCCGTAGGACTCGGTGTACGCGTCGTAGCCGTAGCCGACGGTCTTTTTCTTGACGATCGTATCGATGATAACGCTGCCCTCTACGCCCGCGTTGAGCGCGATCTGGCGGATAGGCTCCTCGAGAGCGCGGAGCACGATAGACGCGCCCGTTTTCTCGTCGCCGTCGAGAGTGTTCATCACCTTTTCAACAGCAGGCATTGCGTCGATGAGCGCTACGCCGCCGCCCGCAACGATACCCTCCTCAACAGCTGCCTTTGTAGCCGCGAGAGCGTCCTCGATACGGAGCTTCTTCTCCTTCATCTCGACCTCGGTAGCAGCGCCGACCTTGATAACGCCAACGCCGCCAGAGAGCTTAGCGAGACGCTCCTGGAGCTTCTCCTTGTCGAACTCGGAGGTGGTGTTCTCGATAGCGTTTCTGATCTCGTTTACGCGCGCCTTGATCTCGGCGGATTTGCCCGCGCCGTCAACGATGATGGTGTTCTCCTTGGTGATCTTTACCTGCTTAGCGGTACCGAGCTGGCTGATCTGAGTGTCCTTGATGTCAAGACCGAGCTCATCGGTGATGACCTCGCCGTTGGTGAGGATCGCGATATCCTTGAGCATCTCCTTGCGTCTGTCGCCGAAGCCGGGAGCCTTTACCGCAACGCAGGTGAATACGCCGCGGAGCTTGTTCAGAATGAGGTTGGTCAGCGCGTCGCCGTCAACGTCCTCAGCAATGATGAGCAGCTTCTTACCCGACTGAACGATCTGCTCGAGCAGCGGGAGAATGTCCTGAATAGACGAGATCTTCTTATCGGTGATAAGAATGTAGGGATTGTCAAGAACAGCCTCCATCTTATCGGTATCCGTTACCATATAAGGCGAGATGTAGCCGCGGTCGAACTGCATACCCTCAACTACTTCGGAGTAGGTCTCTGCGGTCTTGCTCTCCTCGAGAGTGATTACGCCGTCCGCGGTAACCTTATCCATAGCCTCGGCAATGAGCTTACCAACAAACTCGTCGCCCGCCGAAACGGTAGCTACACGAGCGATATCCGCGGAGCCCGCGACTTTCTTGGAGTTCTTCTTGACCTCGGCAACAGCTGCGTCAACGGCTTTCTTCATGCCCTTCTTAACGATCATGGGGTTAGCGCCCGCCGCGATGTTCTTCATACCCTCGCGGACAAGAGCCTGCGCGAGCAGGGTAGCGGTGGTCGTGCCGTCGCCGGCAGCATCGTTGGTCTTGGTAGCGACTTCCTTGACGAGAGCCGCGCCCATATTCTCAAACGCGTCCTCAAGCTCGATCTCCTTTGCGATGGTAACACCGTCGTTGGTGATGAGCGGAGAGCCGTACTTCTTGGACAGAACCACGTTTCTGCCTTTCGGACCGAGTGTGATCTTAACGGTATCGGCAAGCGTGTCTATGCCCTTCTGGAGAGCCTTTCTTGCTTCCTCACCGTAGATAATGTCTTTTGCCATAGTTATCTCCTCCTAATGTTTATGTGAAATAGATTACTTAGCGGTCTTGGGCTTTCTGCCGGGCTTTTTGCGCGCAGGAGCCTCTTCTGTCTTAGCTGCCGCGGGCTTTCTGCCGGGTTTCTTTGCGGCAGTCTTTGTTTCCGCCTTAGCCGCTGCGGGCTTAGCTGCCGACTTTGCCGTTCTGCCGGACTTCTTGGGCTCGCTTGCAGCTGCCTTGGGAGCAGCGGGCTTCTTAGCATCGGCGCCCTCAACGACCGCGAGTATATCGTCCTGTCTTACAATAGAGTACTCAACACCGTCAACCTTGACCTCTGTGCCCGAATACTTGCTGATAAGGACTTTCTCGCCGACCTTGACGAACATCTTGACTTCCTTGCCGTCAACCACGCCGCCGGGTCCTACCGCAACGATCTCTGCGATAGAAGGCTTTTCCTGAGCCGCCGCAGTAAGGATGATACCGCTCTTGGTGGTCTCTTCTGCTTCGACCGATTTAATAACGACTCTGTCTGCTAAAGGTCTGATTGTCATATATATTTCCTCCTAATGAAATAATGTGCAAAACCTGATTTTTAGCACTCTATGTCATCGAGTGCTAATTATATTTTAACCCATATTTAAAAAAAATCAAGGGGTATTAGGTAATTTTTGTGCAAATTTGTATAAAAGCACAAATATTTTAATATATTATTGCCGTTGATTGGCAATTTTATACAGTAAATATTGTGCGGTTCTATGCGTATTTTCTATATATTGATATTGCAAAGCGGAAGAGTTTATGTTATAATTATATATAGTACTTATATTCTGATTTCCGAAAGGAGGCCGCTATGTTCGGATTGTTTAAGAAAAATAAAATGTCCGAGGACGATAAGCACGCCGAGAGTCTGCCGCTGACCAAAAAGGTGCAGTTCGAGACGGTACCGTTAAGTCAGGTCGAGATCGAGATGGACGACGACCCGCGCCTTGTCCTCCACTATACGCCCGTGAATTATTACGCCACCAAAGAAAAGTATCTGCTGTGCATTTTCCACTATAACGAGGATTACAGTGAGATCTTCGTCCGTTTCGAGTACCGTGTCGACGATCTTCCGCGCGGCAAAACAAAGCTCTGGCAGATCGACAAGGACTTGATGCGTGATATACTGCGCAAGTTCGGACAAAATATTTAGAGGTGCAAAATAGTCGCGGTTTGTGCTGCCGAGAAGAGCATCCGCCTCATATGACGGCGGCGCACTTGTCACCGCCGAGCGGAACGGGCGCGCGCTGCGCGCCGACTTTGAAGAGGTTGATGGGTTATTCAGAATCGCAAACATTTCGCTTAACTAACGGAAAGACCACACTTGAATAGAGTTTCACGCAGATTTCACAAAAGCAACTTTCAAATTACATACAGAACTGTTAAAATATGTATGCAATTGAGTAGTTGCATATTTGATTTGCTAACCACCCTTTTCATATAATTACCAACCAAACCAACATTATGCCCTCGCAGAAATGCGGGGGCATAATGTTTTGCGCGGAAACCGTTCAGTCGCCGTAAAGCTCGTCAATTGAGAAAGTCGAATTGCCCAGCCCGTGATAGTAGTTGACCGTCTCGGCGGTGAACTTGTACACGCAGTAATCCTCGTCGTCAACGCCCTTGGGGTAGTACATCTCGTCGCCGTTGTGCCAGATCATCGCCTTGGTGTCGTGATCGGTGCACACCTCGATCGTGCCCGTGAACAGCGCCCCCTTGAACTCACGCTCGTGGCAATAGTACACGCACGCTTTCGGGTTCTCGAGAAACTGCGCGGCGCGCTTGGAGCTCGTGTTGGTAGAGAAGTACTGCACGCGCATATCGTCGTGCTCGGCAACTAGCATTGCCTTGACCTGAGGGAACCCCTCGCCGTTCACCGAGCCCACATACGCAACGCTGCACCTGTCGCGCAGCCCGCGGATATCCGATCTAATTTTTTTGTCCATTTTCATTCTCCTTTTCGATAAGATTTTCAAGAATTTTCCTAAGAGCCTTTTCAAAGGCGAGTATCTCATCATCGTCAAACCCCTTGTAAAAAACCTCGTTCATCAGCGCCGAGACTTCGCCGTACTTTCCGCGGAGAGCCTCGGCGCTTTCCGTCAGGCAAATACGCACCGCCCTGCGGTCGGCGGGGTCGGGCTCGCGGCGTATGTGCCCCGACCTTTCAAGTCTGTCGAGCATGCTCGTGAGGGTGGTCTTAGCCAGCCCAGTCCGCTCCGACAGCGCGCTTATCGGGATATTATCCGTCTCCCACAGCACGAAGAGGATACGTCCCTGCGCGCCGTTAAATTCGCTTATCCCGTTCTCGTCCAGCATACGCTCGAACACTCGCCCTTGTATCTGCTTTATCTTGCTTATCAGAAAGCCTCCGTTGGTTTTCTCCAGCAATCGTTTCACCTCCTACTATATAGTATAATACTATATAGAACAATTGTCAATCATTATCTATAAAAACGCCCGCCAAAATTATGGCGGACGTTTTGTTGATTTTGTACAAATCAGAGATATTTTTTCAGCGTATCAGCCTTATCGGTCTTTTCCCATGCGACGTTCAAGTCCTCGCGGCCCATATGACCGTATGCGGCGACCTGCTTGTACTGCGGCTTGCGGAGGTCAAGCGTCTTGATTATAGCGGACGGGCGCAGATCGAACTCCTTGGTCACCGCCTCGGCGATCTTCTCATCGGCGATCTTGCCCGTGCCGAACGTGTCTACCATTACGGAGACGGGCTTAGCTACGCCGATAGCATACGCGAGCTGTATCTCGGCTCTTTCGGCAAGACCCGCCGCAACGATGTTCTTGGCAACGTAGCGCGCCATATACGCCGCCGAACGGTCTACCTTTGTCGGATCCTTGCCCGAGAACGCTCCGCCGCCGTGACGGGAATAGCCGCCGTATGTATCGACGATGATCTTTCTGCCGGTAAGTCCGCTGTCGCCCATGGGACCGCCAACGACGAAACGTCCGGTTGGGTTTACGAAGTACTTGGTGTTCTCGTCGAGCAGCTCAGCGGGAACGGTGGTCTTGATGACCTTTTCGATAATATCCGCGCGTATCCGGTCGAGCGTAGCCTCCGCCTTATGCTGAGAGGAAACCACGACGGTATCGACGCGCACGGGCTTGTTGCCGTCGTACTCTACCGTAACCTGCGTTTTGCCGTCCGGGAGCAGATAGGGGATCGTGCCGTTCTTGCGCACCTCGGTGAGCTTCCGCGCCAGCTTATGCGCAAGGCTTATCGGCATCGGCATAAGCTCGGGAGTCTCGGAGCAGGCGAAGCCGAACATCATACCCTGATCTCCCGCACCTGTATCCGCGTCAGCGCTCTGTTGGGCGGCGTCCATGCCGCCCTCTTGGCGCTGACCTTGCGACATCCTGTCGCCGTTTGCGTTCTCTTCGCGGCTCTCGAGCGCATTGTTCACGCCCATCGCGATATCGGGCGACTGCTTGTCGAGAATGGTGTATACGGCGCAGGTATCAGCGTCAAAGCCGTACTCGCTGCTCGTGTAGCCGATCTCGCGGACGGTCTCGCGGACTATCCCGGGAATGTCTATGTTCGCGGTAGTGGTGATCTCTCCCATAACCGTCACCATACCCGTCGTTGTGGTGGTCTCGCAGGCTACTCTTCCCATGGGATCCTGCGCGAGGATAGCGTCGAGGACGGCGTCGGAGATATTGTCGCAGATCTTGTCGGGGTGACCCTCGGTAACGCTTTCGGATGTGAATAATTTTTTTGTGCTCATAACAACCCTTCCTTTACAAATAATGGCAATGAACAACAAAATGCTCGCTCATTTTTAAGGAGCGAGCAGTAAATTATCCGTTCACTCCTTATCTTTCGGCGAAGTAAAACTTCCCGCAGGATGTAGCACCTTGACAGCCGAGATCATACGGTCGACCGTTCGATTTCAGCTTACAGGTTGCCGGGTTTCATAGGGACCAGTCCCCCAGCCTTTCGGCTCGAAACCTCTCTTGATAAGGCATTTTGCAGGGAGCACATATCGTGTTCCTTGTAACAGTATATCACATTGCAGTATACTTGTCAAGCGGTTTTTCGACAAAATTTTATGAATTGAGGAACCGCTGCTTAAACGGCTTTTTCCCGCCTCCGGCGGGGAAAAGCCGACAGTCTGAATGTAGACTTTTCTACAAGCCGATAAAAACGTGTCTTGCAGAATGAGAAACGGATTAAATCGGCGATTCCTCGGTATCACTTCCAATTCAGCGCTATGCCCTCGTACACAGCTGACAACGCCGTTGTCACCGCGTAACCGAAAAACGCGAGAGCGTAGCTCCTACGCGGCGAGCTCTCCAGGTACACCGTGCCGCCCTTTGACAGGCGCATAAGCGTTTTAGACATGGTCGCCGAGGTCGCAGCGGCGAGCGTTACCGCGGCGACGCCCGCCGCTGCCGATGGGAGCAGTATACCCGAGCCCAACGCCGCAACGCGCAGAGCGGTTCCCATGGCATAGCAGAGCGGCGCGAGCCATACTATCCAGTCGCCGAGCGCGAAAAAACCCAGTATCAGCTCTATTCCGAGGAATGCCGCGCTTATTGCCGCCCTATGCAGGAATATCTCACCGATAGTACCGGTGAGGGTCTCCGATACCGTCTCGAGCGTCTCGGGCTCCGCTGCTCCCGAAAGCGCCGTCACCGCGCCCGCTGCCGCTCCGCACAGCGCCGTTATGCCCATAAGTATCCGAGTGCCGCCGCGCCGTATCTCCGGCACGCGGACGTGCGTGTAGACAAGGGGAGCCTCCTGCTTGTCCGATTCGTTCCCGATGGGCTGCTCGTCCGGAACGTCGGGCTCGTTCGTCTCGCCCAGCTCCTCGACGAGCTGAAGCTCTGCGTAATCCCTCGGCAGAGCGCCTCTGTTGTGCGGCGCGTTTACAACATTTTCCATTTGACCACTCCTTTGCTTTGTAAAAATATATGAGCCCGAACAGCGCAAAATAACTAAAAAATATTGACAAAAACCGAAAATTATGTTAAATTAGAATTATACGGGAAATGCCGTTATATCGGCGTTTCCATAACATAATTACGTAAGGGCATCTCTAAAAACCGGTTTGAACGAATTGACGCTTTGCGTCAACCCTGTAAAATCGGCAGAGTGCGCGCATTACGGCTGCGCCGAAACGCTGCTGCTAGGACGAA
>CAMWVP010000001.1 GCA_947177735.1 uncultured Clostridia bacterium | reverse complement strand
GGGGGATTTTTCGTGTGACTACTTGACAAAACGAAATCGTTGTGGTATAATATATTTGGATATAAAGGAAGCAAATTTAGATCCATGGTTTCAAAAAAATGCCCCCGGGAGACGGTCAAATCTTACCCGGGGGACTTTTTTATGTACGCACGCGCGCACGGAACAGGCTTTGCTTACCGATCGCTGCCGCCATCAAGCCACTTGCGGATAATCTCTACGAGAAGACCCGCTTCGATGGATAGAAGCAAATTTAATAAATGAACCATGGTTTCACCTCCCCTCGTTAGAGGCTCGGCGTAAGCCGGCACTTTCATTATAACATATTTGTCGGAAATTGTCAATAAAATTGCCCCGAACGAAGAGCGTTCGGGGCAAAGTGTAATTGCTTTTTATCTTACTTCTTATCCGCAATAGCCGCCTGAGCCGCCGCAAGTCTTGCGATCGGAACACGGAACGGCGAGCAGGAAACGTAGCTCAGACCGATCTTGTGGCAGAACTCAACGGACGAAGGATCGCCACCGTGCTCGCCGCAAATGCCGACGTGCATTTCGGGTCTGGTCTTCTTGCCGAGCGTGATAGCCATTTCCATCAGCTTGCCAACGCCTGTCTGGTCGAGCTTTGCAAACGGATCGTTCTCGAAGATCTTAGCGTCATAGTAAGCGTTCAGGAACTTGCCCGCGTCGTCGCGCGAGAAGCCGTAGGTCATCTGGGTCAGGTCGTTTGTACCGAAGCAGAAGAACTCAGCCTCCTTAGCGATCTCGTCAGCGGTGAGAGCCGCACGCGGGATCTCGATCATGGTGCCTACCTCGTACTTCATATTGCTGCCCGCAGCCTTGATCTCCTCGTCAGCGGTAGCAACAACTACGTTCTTAACGTACTTCAGCTCCTTGATATCGCCAACCAGCGGGATCATGATCTCGGGAACGATGCTCCAGTCAGCGTGCTTCTTCTGTACGTTGATAGCAGCGCGGATAACCGCTCTTGTCTGCATCTTCGCGATCTCGGGGTAAGTTACCGCCAGACGGCAGCCGCGGTGACCCATCATCGGGTTGAACTCGTGCAGCGAAGCAATGATCGTCTTGATCTGCTCAACCGACTTGCCCTGTGCGTCAGCCAGCTTCTTGATGTCCGCTTCCTCGGTGGGAACGAACTCGTGAAGAGGCGGGTCAAGGAAACGAATAGTAACGGGGCAGCCCTCAAGAGCCTCATACAGCTGCTCGAAGTCGCTCTGCTGATAAGGCAGGATCTTGTCGAGAGCCTTCTCGCGCTCCTCAAGAGTATCCGCGCAGATCATCTCACGGAATGCCGCGATTCTGTCCTCAGCAAAGAACATGTGCTCGGTACGGCAGAGACCGATACCCTCAGCACCCAGCTCACGAGCCTTCTTAGCGTCGGTGGGAGTATCCGCGTTGGTGCGAACCTTCAGCACTCTGTACTTGTCAGCCCAAGCCATGATACGACCGAACTCGCCTGCGATAGTAGCGTCAACGGTCGGGATAATGCCGTCATAGATGTTACCGGTGGAGCCGTCGATGGAGATCGGGTCGCCCTCGCCGTAGGTCTTGCCCGCGAGCGTGAACTTCTTGTTCTCCTCGTCCATAGCGATGTCGCCGCAGCCGGATACGCAGCAGGTGCCCATACCGCGAGCTACAACGGCAGCGTGAGAAGTCATACCGCCGCGAACGGTCAGAATACCCTGTGCAGCCTTCATACCGGTGATGTCCTCGGGAGAGGTCTCCAGACGAACCAGAACTACCTTTTCGCCGCGAGACTTCCACTCAACAGCGTCCTCGGCGGTGAATACGATCTTACCGCAAGCAGCTCCGGGAGAAGCGCCCAGACCCTTGCCGACGGGAGAAGCAGCCTTAAGAGCCGCCGCGTCGAACTGCGGGTGCAGCAGAGTGTCGAGGTTACGCGGGTCGATCATCGCAACAGCCTCTTCCTCGGTTCTCATGCCCTCGTCAACGAGGTCGCAAGCGATCTTCAGAGCAGCCTGTGCGGTTCTCTTACCGTTTCTTGTCTGGAGCATATAGAGCTTGCCGTGCTCAACGGTGAACTCCATATCCTGCATATCGCGGTAGTGGCTCTCGAGCTTTGCGCAAACGTCCTTGAACTGAGCGAATGCCTCGGGGAACTTCTGCTCCATCTCGTTGATATGCATAGGAGTACGAACGCCCGCAACAACGTCCTCGCCCTGCGCGTTGGTCAGGAACTCGCCGAACAGACCCTTAGCGCCGGTAGCGGGGTCACGTGTGAACGCAACGCCGGTGCCGCAGTCGTCGCCCATGTTGCCGAATGCCATTGACTGTACGTTTACAGCGGTACCCCAGCTGTACGGGATATCGTTGTCGCGGCGGTAAACGTTCGCTCTGGGGTTATCCCAAGAACGGAATACTGCCTTAACAGCGCCCATAAGCTGCTCCTTGGGATCGGACGGGAAGTCCTGACCGATCTTGGACTTGTACTCTGCCTTGAACTGATTAGCCAGCTCCTTGAGGTCGTCCGCGGTCAGCTCGATATCCTGCTTTACTCCGCGCTTTTCCTTCATCTCGTCGATGAGCTGCTCGAAGTATTTCTTGCCGACCTCCATAACAACGTCGGAGTACATCTGGATAAATCTTCTGTAGCAGTCGTAAGCCCAGCGGGGATTGCCCGACTGCTTAGCCATAACTTCAACAACCGTCTCGTTAAGACCGAGGTTGAGGATCGTGTCCATCATACCGGGCATGGAAGCACGCGCGCCGGAACGAACGGAAACGAGCAGCGGATTTTCGCTGTCGCCGAACTTCTTGCCTGTAATGCCCTCCATCTTTACGATATACTCGTTAATCTCCGCCATGATCTCGTCGTTGATCTGCTTGCCGTCCTCATAGTACTGAGTACAAGCCTCGGTGGTGATGGTGAAGCCCTGAGGCACGGGCATACCGATGTTGGTCATTTCTGCAAGGTTCGCACCTTTTCCTCCGAGCAGCTCGCGCATATTCGCGTTTCCCTCGGAAAACAGGTAACAATACTTTTTAGCCATTGGAATATTCCTCCTGAATTTTAAAATTAGCGCCAAAAGTCGTGCACGGCTCGGGACGCCATTTTGACGGCTGCGAAGTCCGCAGTCATTGTCTAAATACTATTATAACAGATTACGGAAAAAATTGCTAGATGTTTTTTAAAATTTTTTGAAAATTTTTGCAATTTGAACATAAATCCGCATGTAAACACGAAAAACCGCCCCGAAATCGTCCGGGGCGGTCGTGATAAGGTAAAGGCGCACGGCTTGGAGGTGGAATGCAGTCCTGTGCACCCAATACATATTATACAACAATAGTTTATATTTGTCAATATCTATTGATAGTTTTTTATTTCTTTAGAATAGGTTATACTATATCTAAAGGAGTGGTACGATGAACGGAAACAATATGCTTGTAGGCGGCAGGATAACGGAAACGAGAAAGCGCCGCGGCTATTCGCGCGAAAAGCTCGCGGAGCTGTCGGAGATATCCGTGCAGTTCCTCGCCGACATTGAAAAGGGGCGCAAGTCGATGACGGTGAACACTCTCCGCCGATTAGCCGCCGCCCTGAACGTCACGACCGATTATATCGTAAACGGCACGGAGGAGAACTCGGAGAGCCTTCGTCTCGGTTCGCTTCTCACTTCGCTCACCCCCTATCAGAGAGAGCAGGCGGAAAAGCTGCTCGCCGTATTCGTTGAGACGATAAGCCGCGGGGATTAGGGATTTTCATGTGATCTGCAAAACCTCGAAAAAAATCAAAAAAAGTACTTGACAAACCGTAAAAGCTGTGATATAATATATTAGTCGCCGAGGATTTGGCGGCAGTTCGCTGGTGTAGCTCAGTTGGTAGAGCAGCTGATTTGTAATCAGCAGGTCAGGGGTTCGAGTCCGTTCACCAGCTCCAATCCTGTTGAGAGCTGCGCTTTCAACATAATATGGGCGTGTTCCCGAGTGGCCAAAGGGGGCAGACTGTAAATCTGTTGCGTTTCGCTTCGGTGGTCCGAATCCACCCGCGCCCACCAATAAAAAAACTCCTTGCAATGCAAGGAGTTTTTTTATTGAACGTAAAGATCAGATTTTCGCGAATTGTCCTTAATGGAAATTTGTTTCCCTGTGTATATGTTTTAAAAAAACGGTACAAATCGTTTTATACACAAGCAGCGGCTCTGTTATTAAATGATGCTACTTTTTCCAGCGCTTCAAATTCGGCAGTTTCTTCTGCAGCAATTCTCTCGCTTGCTCCTCGCTTGTACAGTCGCTGTCATTGATCATAAACGGGATACAACTTTCGATGACTTCGTCAAGAGTTTGATCTTTAATGAAGCCTCCGTTTGCATAACAGTATTTACAGTAATCTTTACATGCGCTGCCGTCGGCGTTTGTGCCGAAGTCGCTCTCGCTCATTTTCATACCGCAGCTTTGGCAAATGTTTTCTGTCATATGATAACCTCCTGTAACCTCAATGATATTGTTGTCGGGGTCGATGAGATGAAAATAGTGGTATGTCGGATACGCTTCCAAAATATTGGTGACATAACCGATATTAAGTGCCTTGACCCGCTCATATTCCGACATCAGATCCTCGACCCAGAAATTCATAACAAATTTGTATGGACTGTTCAGATCTGTACAGTGTCCGGAGATATTATTCTCGTTCATAAGTGAAATGCACTTGTTATCCACATAAAACTCTACAAATTTGTTACCGCTTCGACATCTGTTATCGACCTTTGCGTTAAGAAATTTTTCGTAAAACGCGACTGATTTCTCGAAATCCTTAACCACAAGGTAAATGCTTCCTAAATGAAGCGGATTTTTCTTTTCATCCAACTCTTCCGAATTTCTGAGCAAAAGTGTATCTGTCGAAACGTCAAACAGCTCGCTCATTCTTACGATTTTGTCAACATCGGGTATCGCCTGACCCAACTCCCATTTTGAAACGGATTGTCGGGAAACCTCAAGCATTTCGGCAAGGCGCTCCTGTGTCAGACCTTTCTGTATTCGTATACGCTGTATTTGTTCGCCTATCGTCATTGCGATCACCTCCACGGTCTATTATATCATATTCAATGTGATTCATCAACCAACTTCACTTGGATTTTTGTCAACCGGAGGTTGCGAATATACGCGCGCATATATGAACAGTTTTTCGATTAAGAAAAGTGGATTATCTGTTGGGATCTGCCCCACGGCTCGTAAACGTGCATATGTGGCTCTTCTCGGATAGACTGAAAATGTGAAAAAAGAACTGCCGCGGTCTTGGGGGTATTGACCGCGGCGGAATTTTGTGATATAATAAAATAAGTATGTGCGCGAATATTCCAACCGCGCCGATGAAAGGAAGACGCTTCTATGAGATGTATCGGAACCGTTCGGCTGATCACGATAGTGTTGACGGTCGCGTTGATGTTGACTTTATATATACCCGTAACAGCGAGGGCGGAAGCCTCGTCGGACATCACGCAGTCGGGATATTCGGCGGTGCTGTACAATAACTCCAACGGCTTGCCAACCTCCGAGGCGAACGCCGTCGTGCAGTCGGACAACGGCTTTATCTACATCGGAAGCTACAGCGGTCTTATTCGCTACGACGGAGTAAACTTCTCGCGTTTCGACTCGTCGACGGGCATTACAAGTGTTGTCAGCCTGTACGTTGACAGCCTTGACCGTCTCTGGGTCGGCACCAATGACAGCGGCATCGCGCTTTACGACAACGGCGAGTTTACTTTTTTTGACAAATCGGCAGGCTTGACCTCGCTCTCTATCCGCTCCATAACCGAGGACAGCGCAGGGAACATTGTATTCGGCACGACCGAGGGTCTGGCATACATTGATAAGGATAATGTTCTGCATATGCTCGCAGCGATTGAGGGTAAGTACATAAAGAAGATGACGGGCAGCGCGGACGGTATTATCTACGGCTGCACGCTGGACGGGGTGTGCTTTCGCATCGAGAACTTAGAGGTCACTCACTCGTTCGACAGCAAGGCGCTCGGTATGGCTCATGCCACCTGCGTTGCGCCCGATCCCGACGATCCCGATATAGTCTGGATAGGCACCGAAGAGTCCTCCGTGGTACGCGGGAGCCTGTCCGGGAATATGAGCGGCGCGGAGACGTTTTCCGTCCTGCCAAACGCCAACATCAACGCCGTCTGTGCCGACGAGAACGGCGACCTCTGGCTCTGCACGGACAACGGTATCGGCATACTGGAAAGAAACGGAGACTACACGCCCCTGCCCAATCTGCCGATGAACAACTCCGTCGAGGATATGATGACCGACTACGAGGGGAACAGGTGGTTCGTTTCCTCTCGTCTGGGCGTGATGAAGATAGTCCGCAATGAGTTTGACGATATCAGTCACGCCGCGGGTTTTGAAAACCGCGTCGTGAACACGACCTGCCTCTACGACAACGACTTGTATATCGGCACCGACACAGGCTTGCTCGTTGTCGACAGCGCGAGCTACGAAAAAAAGGACAACTACCTCACTTCCCTGCTCGACGGCGTCCGCATACGCTGCATAAAGACCGACCGCGATAATCGTCTCTGGCTGTGCACGTACAGCGAGAACGGCCTGGTATGCTGGGATGGCGGCGAGAGCTGCACATATTATAATACGAGCACGGGGCTGAGATCCGACCGCGTCCGCGCGATGACCGAGCTCTCCGACGGCACGATAGCTGCCGCGACCAGCGCGGGAGTGGCGTTTATCAAGGACGGCGCGGTGACGGGTTTGTTCGACGAGAGCAACGGCATCGGCAACACCGAGATACTCACCGTCTGCGAGGGAGACAACGACAGGATATATCTCGGCAGTGACGGCGGCGGCATCTTCGTCATCGACAAAGAAGGCGTTAAACAACACTTCGGGCTGGAGGACGGGCTGAAATCCGAGATAATTATGCGGATAAAGAAAGACCCGACGCGCGATATCTACTGGGTAGTTACGGGCAACTCCCTCGCCTGCATTGAAAACGACGCTGTCCGCACGCTGAACAATTTCCCCTACTCCAACAATTTCGACATCTTTTTCGACAATATAGGACGCGTCTGGATACTCAGCAGCAGCGGCATTTACGCTGTCGGGATCGATAATCTGCTCTCGGGCGGCGAGATCGAGTATTCGTTCTACGATCTGAAATGCGGTCTGCCGAGCGTTGCGACCGCCAACTCGCGCAGCTGCATATCCGAGGACGGTATGCTGTACATCGCGGGAATGACGGGCGTTTCGGCTGTCAATATCAATAAGGAGCAGGCGTCCATGGACGGCATTAAGCTTGCCGTGCCGTCTGTAGAGATAGACGACAAGACCGTGATGATAAAGGAGGGGGAAACCGTAACGATACCCGCCGACTGCAAAAGACTGACTATTCACGGCTACGCGCTGACGTTCGGGCTGTCCAATCCGCGCTTGTCGTACACGCTTGAGGGCTTCGACGATCGCAAGTATTCCGTTTCGCGGCAGGATATGCAGCCCGTCAGCTACACCAACCTCGAGCACGGCGAATACACGTTCCGCTTTTCCGTCATAAACACGATGACGGGAGAGGAAACGAAATCCATTTCCATTAAATTCCTCAAGAAAAAGGCGTTCTTCGAGGAGATGTGGTTCTGGGTACTTGTGCTTCTGACAGTTGTCGCCGCGGGACTTACGGCTCTGCTGCTGCATGCGCGTATAAGGAACCGCCGCCTGATCAAGAAAGAGGAGGAGAACCGCATTTTCGTGAATCAGATAATCCGTTCGTTCGCGAAGTGCATCGACTTCAAGGATAAGTACACTAACGGTCACTCGTTCCGCGTGGCGAAGTATGCCGCGCTAATTGCCGAGAGAATGGGCTATTCGGGGCAGATGGTAACGGACGTTTACAATATCGGACTGCTTCACGACATAGGCAAGATCGCCGTTCCCGATAACATTCTCGGCAAGCCCGGAAGACTGACCGATGAGGAGTTCGAGATAATCAGCCGGCACGCCGAGCAAGGCTACGAGATACTGCGCGAGATCGAGATACGCCCCGACCTCGCGATAGGCGCGGGATACCATCACGAGCACATCGACGGCTCGGGTTATCCGTTCGGCAAAAAGGGCAGCGAGATACCCGAGATCGCGCAGATAATCGCCGTAGCGGACACGTTTGACGCGATGAACTCCACGCGCCCTTACCGCAAGCAGCTCGAGATGGACACCATTCTCGACGAGATGCGCCGCATAGCGGGCACGCAGCTCAATGCGCATATTGTCGACGTGTTCCTCGAAATAGTTTCCGAGGGGCATATAGACGACGATATTGCGCTGGCGAATATCGTGCTGCCCGACGATAACGACGAGGAGACCGAGCAGCCCGAGACCACCGTCTAAAACGCCGCCAACTCCGACATTATCAGCCACAGACACCGCCAGAAATTCATTCTCGGCACATCGCGCGTGGCTATCATCTCCGAGCGGAACACCTCCGCGCCGTCCAGCGTCACAAGATACTCGCCGAGGAACTGCCCTTTTTCAACCGGCGCCTCGCACTGCTCGACAAAGGTATACTCGTATTTTACATCGGCGGATCGCCCCTTTTTGATAACGCAGTCCACACCCTGCGTTTTGATAACGGGGGCGATCTCCTGTTCCGTGCCGCGGGTCACCTTTATCGGTTTAAGCTGCGAAAAGTCGGTCTCGGGAGTGAATTTCTCGAACGAGCCGAAGCCGTAATCCAGCAGCTCCTTTGCCGAGGAAAAGCGCTCGTCGTCGTTCTCGCAGCCGAGAGTGACCGCGACGAGCCGCATATCTCCCCTCTCCGCGCAGACGGTCAGACAGCAGCCCGCGTTGTCGGTGGTTCCCGTTTTGCCGCCTAAGATGCCGTTGTAGGTGCGTATCAGCTTGTTGGTGTTGACGAGCTGCGTTTCGCCGCCGCGCAGATAGTCCAGCCACGTCAGCATCCACCCGCGGTAAACCTCGTGCTTCATAAGCTCGGCGGTGACGATCGCGGTGTCGCGGGCGGTCGAGTAATGGAGATTATCGTCGTAGCCGACGCAGTTCGCGTAGCGCGTGTCGTTCATTCCGAGCTCTTTGGCGCGCTCGTTCATACGCTTGACAAAGCCCGCCTCACTGCCCGCGGAGTGCTCTGCGAGGGCAATGCAGGCATCGTTCGCCGAGCTTACTATGACCGCCTCGAGCAACTCGGCAGCAGTCATCTCCTCCCCCGCGTTCAGCCAGATTACCGATCCGTCCGCGCTTGAGGCGTAGGAGGTCGCCTTGATCTTGTCCTCGAGGGCAAGCTTGCCCTCTGCGATATCCTCCGCCCAGAGCAGCAGCGACATCGTTTTGGTGACCGAGGCTATCGGCAGCTTTTTATCGGCGTTCTGCGAGAACAGCACCTGCCCCGTCTCCGCCTCGACCAGTATCTCCGACTTGGCGGATGCCGCGTACACGGGAACGGCAGGAATGCAAAATACCGCGAATAATGTAAAACAAGACAGCACACACAAAAACTTTTTCATAATATTCTCCTTAGACGTTGTTAAAAGTTAGTTTTTCCAAAAGTACTTCCGTTATAACCTATGGTAAAATATGTAAAAAGGCTCCCGGCACGGGAGCCTTTAGATGTTCAGCGCGGCTTGATCTCCTTGATAAGCGACAGCACCAGCTCCTGCTGCTTGAGATTAAGGCGGCGGTAGGCGGTCAGGAGTTCGTCGGTCTCTTTAGGGTTCTTGTTGTCAAGGTCAAAAAATTCGGAGGGTGTTACTCCCAGATATTCACATATATAGAAAAATGCGCTCATTGACGGAAAGACCTTGTAGGTTTCAATACTGTTTATATAACCCTCGCTCTGCCCTATATCAAGGCTCATTTCACGTGCTGATATCTTCTTTGTGTTCCTAAGCTGCGCAAGACGGCTGCCAAACTGCTTTTTCAGCTCCGTTTCCTCAACATCAAGCTTCATTTGTATCACCTCTGTATACTATTGTACAAAATATAAAGAAAAAACTATTTATTTTCAAGCCATATGTATATTGACATTTTGATTTCAATTGAATATAATAAATATAATGTAGATTTTAAATCGCAACGGAGGTAATCGTATGTTTAACGTTTACGATCCTTACAGGGTCTGCTTCTTCGGTCACAGAGAGATCGAAAACATTGCCGAAAACGAAAAAGCCCTTGAACGGATAGTCCAAGAGCTTATACTCCGAAAAGAATACATAGAGTTCCTCGTCTGCCGCGAGGGAGAGTTCGACATACTTGCCGCTTCGGTTATAAAGCGCGTGACTAAGCGCCTTGACCGCGGAAACAGCGAGCTGACGTTAGTCCTGCCGTACAGCAAAGCCGAATACCGCAACAACACCAATAGCTACGCGGAATATTTCGACAACATCGAGATATGCGAGGTCTCCGAAAACGGGCACTATAAGGGCGCGTATCAGACCAGAAACCGCCTGATGATAAAGCGCTCCGACCTCGCCGTATTCTGCATACAGCGCGAGAGCGGCGGCGCTTTCCGCTCATACGGGTTTGCAAAGCGCAGAGCGGTCTCGGAGCACGTTCTTGCCGACTGCCGCGTTATCGAGCTTGACCCCGATAAGTGCTGAGATCATTCGCTGCCCTCGAGGAAGTAGCTTGCCTCCATATCCGCTACCGACAGCGCGAACGCGAGCGGATACTGCTCGAGCGCTTTCCCGATGGTGTTCTTGTCCTCGATCCCCGAAAAGCCCATATGCCAGCGTATCGCCATAGCCTCCTCGCGCGTGAGCCGCATAAAACCGCTCACCATATACACGCTTTTCTCGCCGTGCCCGTAGGGGAGCGTGTCGTTTATCGTGTAGTACGGCACCTTTTCCCACTGTCCCGTCTTTTCGTCCTTGGCGTTGCGGTAGGAGACCGTGTAGAAGTTCACCTTGCACACGTCGTGCAGCAGCGCTACTATCGCCGCGGTCTCGTCGGAGACGTTGAGCTTGTACGTCTCTTTGACGCGTTCCCGCGCCAGATACTGCACAAGACACTCGTACACGTTCAGCGAGTGCCGCAGCAGCCCGCCCTCATACGCCCCGTGGAAGCGTGTGGACGCGGGTGCGCTGAAGAAGTCGCTCTTATTCTCCAGAAAGTCGAGCAGCTTGTCCGAGCCGTCGCGCTTGACGTATTTCCTGTAAATGTCGATAAATTGGTCTCTGTCCGTAACGTCTGCCATATTTTACTCCTTTTTTACCCTTTGTCGGCGCGGCTAATTGTCAACGTTCCAACCGAGAAAATCAATCTCGCGTTTGTTCAGCCGCCTGTTTTCAACGTCGAATATGTACTCGTATTTCGTCACCATAAGCGACCTTCCCGACGGCGTGTATACGCACAGATGCTGCACCACTCTGCCCTCTCCGCGCAGCTCTAAGTGCGTGCCTCGCGGCTCGCATTCCGTGCCGTTCTCGTATACGGGCAGCTCCGCGAGTTTGCCGTCGAACACCGCGAAGTATCGCGCGTACTGCGGCAGCTCATTGTCATTCTGCTTGTAGAACTCGAGCTGCACGATATCGGGGTAGTTGTCGGTCAGGAAATCGCGCTTGTTGGATATGACCCCGAAGCCGTAGGTCAGCCCGTCCGCAACGCTGTCCATTATCAGCAGCTTGTCGTCGCGCGGAACGCGTATTTCCAAACGGTCAAGCTCCGCGCCGTCCTTTTCGAGCACGAGCCGAAAATTCCCGTACAACTCGCCCCGCACATATGTATTGGTGTCGTCAAGCTCCTTATCGGCGCTTTTTTCGCCTGTAACGCTCACCGTGTAATATTCGCCCTGCGCGAAGATGTTGTCCGCGGTGAACGTCAGCCTGCCTTTGTCATTCTCCGAGCGGTTTGTAAGCTCCGGCACGCCGCCCTCCGCGGCTGTCTCGGCTATCAGATTTAACGACGAAGCACCGGGCGCCGCCGCGGGCGCGGGAACGGGAGATTTTTCGGGCTGGGGGGTCTCCGTGCTTTCATATTCGCCGAAGTATTCCGGCGTGAAGTTTTCCTCCGTATCGCCGCACGAGCTCAGCGGAATGATCCCGAGCATGACAGTCAGCGCCGTTATAATGTCAAGCAGTTTTCGTTTCATAGGACGCACCTCCGTAGAATTCTGTAACTGTAATTATAATCCAAAATTTTCCAGATTGCAATACGAGTTACAAAATTTTACTGCGAGGGTTGTCTATTGCCGTAAAACGCCGCAGAAACGGGGAATATTCAGTCGTCCTCCTCCGCGCCCGCGATGCCCTTTCCGACAAAGCGGACGAAGCGTCCGTCCTCCGTCGGCATAAACAGCGACGACTGCTCGGAGTTGAACATAAGCACGGCGGGAACCGTTCCGAACCGAGCTTTCATTTTCAAGCTGAGCCCGGAGATATACTTATCCTCCGGGAGCGGCGCGGGAGAGGCTCTGTCGAAGTTCTCCCCTGCCCAATCCATAGCGCCGCTGCCGATATCCGCGATGACGATCGTTTCGAGGAACGGGTTGAGCGCGTCCTCGAGCACCTCCGTAAAATCCTCCTGGACTGTCGGCGAGCAGCTGCCGTCTATTATCATCAGCAGCGGGGAGTGCTTTTTCCCGTTCGCGTCCTTTACGGCATTATCGTAATCCTGTTTTATATTGTCGAAGCGCAGCGGAACGCTGCCTTTTATTCCCAGCGCCTTTGAGACAGCTTCGAACGTTTCCACGCTGCATTTGTGCTGATACTCCGCGAAGCCCGGAAAGAACTCCTGAAACGCGCGTTCTATGTATCGGCTCATGCCTTTGTAGTATTCCTCATCGAACGGCACGAACATATACGCCTCGTCCGCGAATTCCTCGCAATTGTAGCGTTCGGTGCCGAAGTAGTGCTCGGCGTAGTCGTCGACGTCAGCGGGATAGAAGCGCGGAGCGTTGTTGTTATCCCAATTGTAATAGTAATGCGCGAACCCCGCGCCTACAAAGCTGAGCTGGTATATCTCCAGATCGCCTCCGAAGAAATTAAGTATGAAATCGCGGATGTCGGTCTTTTCGCCGCTTTTCACGCCCTCGATAACGTCGGGGCAGTCGCGGTGGAACTCGGGCGCGACAAGGTCGTGCTCGATACACCAGCGCATAAATATCGCGATGTGGTTGCAGCCGTTGATAAGGTCGAGCGGCAGCTTCTTCTCTACTATCTTTTTGCTGTGGTCACGGGCGCTGTCGATAGGAGCGCGCTTCTGTGGGCTGTAGCCCTCCAGCGTATTCGGGCGGTTGATGTCGACGATATGGCTCACATTGCTCATTCTCTCAAGCAGCGATTTGGTGTCATTGTCGATCTTGAAGTCCATCTCCTCGCGGTAGATGGGAATGACCTCGAAGAAGTTCACCGTGTCGCCGTTCGGCAGCACGCATGCCTCCGCGCCGTCCTCAACGTTCTCGGGGTAGATGAGCAGAGAGCCCGAGAGCTCCGTGCTGTCGGCAAAGGGCTGCTGATGATCGACGGAATGCCCCCAGCCGAGCCATGTTTCGCAGTTGATAGGCAGCCGCGCGAGGTTCTTCAGCAGCGAGATCGGCCAGAACCACTCCTCGCTGTTCTCGCCGACCTTCCAGTCGGGCGGCAGGCAGATGAGCAGCTCGGCGCGGGCGTTCTCCTCGACAGGAAGCTCCTTGGGGATATCCATAAGGTGCGCGCCCATTCCCATCGTCAGCAGGGTATAGTAGTTGCGTTCGTCGTTTGGCGGAACGATGCAGATATCGCAGTGGATATCGGGCGACGATATCTCGTGGAAAACCGTCGGAAAGTCGCCGTAATACTCCTTGATATGCTCCTCGATAGCGTCAAGCTCCTCTTCTTCGTACAGCTCGATATCGTCGCCGTTCCCCTCGTCCTCGTCGTCCTCGTCGTCGCGCAGCTCGTCAAGCTCCTCTTCGATGCGCTCCATATACTTATCGGCAGTCTCGAGAGTAGCCTCGGGCGGGTTCATATTCATTCCCCGCGCCAAAGCGACCCGCGCGCGCTCGAGGATATTGCGGCGCAGACTGTCGTCGTCCTCGCACTCCTCGTCCTCGGAAGCGCGATAAAGCGCCAGCCCCATGCGAAAATGCCACTTGTAATCGTTTTCGAGGCGCGGGCGCTGACTTTCCAGCACGGCTATGGCTTTCTTGTACTCGTCGGTATCGATGTACTCCTCAACGAGCCAGTCGAGAATATCGTCGTCCAGCGCGCTGTCGGGCAGCGCGAGGATCGTATTGATGATCTTCTCGTGCTCGCCGTCCTCCCGCCAGCTCTCAAACAATTTAATAAGCTGCTTTTTTGTCATAACTGCTCCTTATAAATTTATAGAAAAGCGTTTACAACCCGTGCCCGTATGTATCACTCGGCAGCGGCGACGGGATTGTGCTCCTTGCAGCAGAACTTCCCCGCTGTGAGCTTGAGTATCGCAAAGCTGTTCAGCATCTGCTCGGGATACTTGCTCTCGGGAGTTCCGCCGAAGTATTTCTTCATCAGCAGATTGAGACCGGTTATCTTATCGATACCGGTTATGCTCTCGATAGTGCCCGTGCCCGTGATGCTCTGATACTGTGCCGCAAAGCCGCACGCGGGGTCGGTCTTGACGATGTCGCGGAGCTTGTCGATCTCGAAGGCGGCGTTGTTGTTGGCCTTGATGAGATCCATCTTCTTGCCCTTTTCCTCGCAGCGGAAGTATATCTCAAGCTTTCCGCCCGTGAGGCTGTAGCCGAAGCACATCGGGATAATATACGGATATGCCCCGTCGATAAGCGCGATACGGCAGACCCTTGACGCGCGGAGTATATTTTCAATTTCGTTGATATCGGTGATCTCTCGTTCGATTCCTGTCATAATATTTCCCCCGTTATTCGACCGCCTCGGAAATGGACTTTGCCTTACGAAAAAATTGCTGCGCAGTTGCCCTAGGGCAACAGGCGGCACTTCTCCGGTTCCCGAGGAGGCTCAGTAAAAATTTGCCCGCAAACTGTGATGTCTGCGGGCGGAAACCTTGCAATTATGCGTTAGCCTTCTTGGCAAGCTGAGACTTCAGACGAGCAGCCTTGTTCTTATGGATAAGACCCTTGCCGGCAGCCTTGTCAACGCTAATGCTTGCAGCCTTTATGGTAGCTGCATCGGCGCCCTCCGCGCGAGCCTTCTTGATCGAAGTTCTGAGTGCGGATTTTGCGCTCTTGTTTGCTTCGGTTCTCGCCTCAGAAATGAGAACTCTCTTCTTGGCAGACTTGATATTCGGCATTATTTTCACCTCCGTGCTGTTTTTTCAATCGAAAGGACGGTATTTTGCGGGCATTTTCGGGCAACATTTATTTATATTCACCAAAAAAATCCCAACAGAATTACGTTTTATTGTGATTTCGATTTATTTTTTCTCATAGTACATTTTATTATAACACATAGCTCAATAAAATGCAAGGGGTTTTTAAAATTTTTTTGTGGTGCGGATCGGGATATGCCATTACGCCGCATTTGGTTTGGGCTGCCTCTTGCGTGATGAAATTCCGTTTCCGATCCGCCTTATTAAGGAGGGTTTTCTATGGACAGCAGCGGGCTCGCTTTTGAGGCTGCCAAACTTCTGACCGATAAAAACGGCGTTCGCGCCGTGTCACGCACGATCGGGAACATCACCATCACCGACGTTAGATTGAACGCGGCCGCCGCCGCGCGTGCCGGAAAGCGCCCCGGGCGGTATATCACCCTCGAGGGCGAGCCGTATTCGCAGGGTATGACTGCGCTATTTCGGCGTGCGCTGCTGCAAGTCCTGCCGCCGCGCGGGCGGCTCTTCGCGGCAGGGCTCGGCAATCCCGACATCACGCAGGACAGTCTCGGCGCGGCTGCCGTGAGAGCGCTTGCGGCGCGGCGCGGGCGGCGGTACTCCCTTTCGGCTATCGAGACCGACGTTGCCGTAAAAACGGGACTGGACACCGCGCGGCTTGTCGGCGCGGCAGCGCGCGAGCTGGGAGCCGACTGCGTTATCGCCGTCGACGCTCTGGCGTGCCAAGACCCGCGCAGGATAGGTCGGACGGTGCAGATCACCGACGCCGGGATCATTCCTGGAGGCGGCGCGGGCGCGGCTCGCGGAGAGCTTACCCGCGGGCGGCTGGGCGTACCGATAGCGGCGGTCGGGGTGCCGACTGTTACCGCGCTGTCCTCCGTTACCGGCAGGAGATCGGGCGGCAGACTGCTGATAACGACTGCCGATATCGACGCGGTGGTGAGACTGTGGGCGGAGGTGCTCGGGAGCGGTATAAGCTCTCTTGCCGAATAGCGAAACGCGTGCGGTGGACTTCTCCTCGCCGCCGATCTGGCCGTGCCCGTGAGTCCAAATGTACAGCGCGGCGGCTCGTCGGGCGCACTCGTCGAACCGCCGTTCGCCGCGAGCGGCAGAGCAGCCGTTGGGCTATATTTATAATGTATATTATAGAGAACAATAAAACGCTCCTACATAATGTGTTTTGGGTGCGAAAAATGTCTAAATATCCCGAGATTGTGCAAAATGCATAAAAATCAACTGGAAATTGCTTGAAAATTCTCTGCGGATTTGGAATAATATTTTACTTTACCTGTTGAAAATGGAAGTGATTTGTGTTAAAATAATTAGCGGTGGCTTGTAAAAGTAAGCCGCCGTGGCGATGAAGTCGGAGGTTGCGCGGGCGTGAAGAGCGTTCGCGGTAATTTCGACGGAGTATGTCCGGATTGAATTCGGGCGAAAAGTTTTCGTGCCGGGGTTCGGTTTTCGCCGCACCGTTAAAGTGTCCGAGAGAACTCGAATAACTAACAGGTGTCGACCGAAAAATGGAACACACGGCTCGGTGGATTTTTCAAATAGGGGTCTGAGAATGACCCGTCTGCCTTCGCCGGCAATTTGCCCGCCCGACTTGCGCAAGGGGCGCGGCAGAAATCAAACGCGGACAAGTTGCTCGTCCGCCGGGGAGCGGGAAAGCAAACTGCTCCGCACACTAACGAAGAAAGGTTGAAAAATCAATGGCATCTAATGAAAAGGTAAGGATCAAGGTCAAGGGTTACGAGCACAGCGTGGTAGACGCGGCAGCAGCTAAGATCGTTGACGCTGCAAAGCGCAGTGGCGCGAGAGTTGCGGGTCCCATTCCGCTGCCCACCGACAAGCAGGTCGTAACTATCCTGAGAGCGGTTCACAAGTATAAGGATTCCCGCGAGCAGTTCGAGATGAGAACTCACAAGCGCCTTATCGACGTTATCCGTCCGTCTCAAAAGACCATCGAGGCTCTCCAGTCTCTGGAGCTGCCCGCAGGCGTAGAAATTTCAATGGATATTTAATAGATTCGTTGGAGTTATGTTGAACGTTTTCCGCTCACGGAAGTAAGCCGTTCAACCACTAACCGGGCGCCGCAAAGAGCGCCGGGTCATGTTGAGGAAACTCAACCAATAACCAAAGGAGGAAAGCCGAAATGAAAAAAGCTATCATCGGCAAGAAGATCGGTATGACGCAGATCTTCGACGAAGCAGGCAAGGTCGTTCCCGTAACCGTTATCGAGGCGGGTCCCTGCGTGGTCGTTCAGAAGAAGACGGCCGAAAACGACGGCTACGAGGCGGTTCAGATGGGCTTTGGCGACGTTTCCGCCAAGCACGTGAACAAGCCCGAGCAGGGTCATTTCAAGAAGAATGACGTGGCGTTCAAGAAGACCCTTAAGGAGTTCCGTTTTGACGACATCAGCGGTTTCAACACCGGCGATATCATCAAGGCAGACGTATTCGCGGAGGGCGACGTTATCGACGTTGCCGGCGTGTCCAAGGGTAAGGGCTACGCGGGCGCTATCAAGCGTCACAATCAGCACAGACTGAGAGAATCTCACGGTACGGGTCCCGTTGCGAGAGAAGCGGGCTCTATGGGCGCTTGCTCCAGCCCGTCGAGAATTTTCAAGGGCAAGAAGATGGCAGGTCACCTGGGCTCGGAGAATGTAACGGTACAGAACCTTGTCGTTGTTAAGGTCGACGTTGAGAACAACCTTATCGCGGTAAAGGGCGCTGTTCCCGGTCCCAAGGGCGGCGTTGTAACGATCTGCGACGCAGTTAAAGCATAAGAGGGGAGGACGATACTATGTCAAAGATAAATGTAGTTGATATGGCGGGTAAAGTCGTTTCCGAGCTTGAGCTTAACGACGCGGTTTTCGGCATCGAGCCGAATAAGACCGCAATGCATTCCGCAGTTGTAAACTATCTCGCAAATCAGCGTCAGGGCACACAGTCCACTCTTACCAGAACAGAGGTAAGAGGCGGCGGCAAGAAGCCGTGGCGTCAGAAGGGCACAGGTCACGCAAGACAGGGTTCGACAAGAGCTCCGCAGTGGAGACACGGCGGTATCGCGCTCGGTCCGAAGCCCCGTTCTTACAGATTTTCTCTGAATAAGAAGGTAAGACAGCTCGCTATCAAGTCGGCGCTGTCTAGCAAGGTTCTCGAGAACGAGATGATCGTTGTTGACGCTATCACGACCGACGAGTTCAAGACCAAGACCATGGTCAATATGCTCAAGGCTATCGGCGCGGATACAAAGACGCTCATCGTTCTTGATTCCGCAGACAAGAAGGTCATCAAGTCCGCGAACAACATCGAGGACGTAAAGACCACACAGGTAAACACGCTCAACGTATACGATATACTCAACTGCAACAAGTTCGTTATCGTAAAGGGCGCTGTTGAGAAGCTTGAGGAGGTGTACGCATAATGGAAAAGGTTGCACAGGACATCATCATCAAGCCCATTATCACCGAGCATTCTATGGACTGCCTCGCTCAGGGCAAGTACACCTTTAAGGTAGCAAAATCCGCTAACAAGATCGAGATCGCAAAGGCGATCGAGAAGCTGTTCAAGGGCGTTCAGGTCGCTAAGGTAAACACCGTGAGCGTTCGTGGAAGAAAGAAGAGAATGGGCAGAAGCGAGGGCTATACTTCCGATTGGAAGAAGGCTATCGTGACCCTTAAGGAAGGCTCTAAGACCATTGAGTTCTTCGATGGAATGATTTAAGTAAGGAGTGAGACTTTATGGCTATTAAGGCATACAAGCCCGTCAATAACAGCCGCCGCGGCATGACCGTTACGGATTACAGCGGGTTATCAAAGGTAGCTCCCGAAAAAAGCCTTCTGGAGCCCATTAAAAAGACTGCCGGCAGAAACAGCTACGGTCGTATCACCGTTAGACACATTGGCGGCGGCAACAGAAAGAAGTACCGCGTTATCGACTTCAAGAGAAACAAGAGAGGCATGAACGCTACTGTTAATACTCTTGAGTACGATCCCAACAGAAGCGCGTTTATCGCTCTGGTTCAGTACGAGGACGGCGAGAAGAGATATATCCTCGCTCCCGACGGTCTGAAGGTAGGCGATACCGTTCGCGCGGGTTCGGACGCGGATATCAAGCCCGGCAACGCGCTGGCGCTCGCGGATATCCCCGTTGGTACCGTTATTCACAATATCGAGCTTTATCCCGGCAAGGGCGGACAGCTGGTTCGCTCGGCGGGCAATATGGCTCAGCTGATGGCTAAGGAGAACGGCTACGCGCTGCTCCGTCTGCCGTCCGGAGAGCTGAGAAACGTTTCCGTAAACTGCTATGCGTCTATCGGAACGGTCTCCAATCTCGATCACGAGAACGTAAACAGAGGTAAGGCAGGTAAGACCCGTCACCTCGGTATCAGACCTACCGTCCGCGGTTCCGTTATGAACCCGAACGACCACCCGCACGGCGGTGGTGAGGGTAAGTCCCCCGTTGGACGTCCCGGTCCCGTTACTCCGTGGGGCAAGCCTGCTCTGGGTTACAAGACGCGTTCCAAGAAGAAGGCGTCCGATAAGTTCATCGTTAAGAGAAGAAACGGTAAATAATCAACAATTATTCTGCGGTTGCTGTTAATAAGAACGGCGTTGCGCATTTGGAGCGCGGGGGCAGAAGTTCCCGCAGACACTCCGCCAAGCGCGTAAAAACGCTTTTCGCTGCTCATTAACTTGCAGCTCAACTGAAAGGAATTTTTACAATGGGAAGAAGCATTAAGAAGGGACCTTTCGTGCAAGAGGCTCTGATGAAGAGAGTTCTTGACATGAACGAAAAGGGTGAGAAGAAGGTTCTCAAGACTTGGAGCCGCGCTTCGACGATTTTCCCCGATTTCGTAGGTCATACGTTTGCCGTACACGACGGCAGAAAGCACGTTCCGGTATATGTTACCGAGGATATGGTAGGACACAAGCTCGGCGAGTTCGCTCCCACGAGAACCTATAAGGGTCACGCGGGAAGCAAGACCACAGGCAAGAAGTAAGGAGGAGGAAATATGGAAGCTAAAGCCATTCTGACGCAGGTTCGTATTTCTCCGAGAAAGGTCGGCATAGTGCTCGATCTTATCAGAAACAAGCCTGTGGAGGTCGCTATGGCGATACTCAACAACACGCCCAAGTCCGCAAGCGAGCCGCTTGCTAAGCTGCTGAAGAGCGCTGTTGCCAACGCGGAGAACAACCACAATATGGATACCTCCAGATTGTATGTTTCGGAAGCTCACGTTGGCCCCGGCATTACGCTCAAGCGCATCAGAGCTAAGGATCACGGCCGTGCTCACAGAATTTTGAAGAGAACGTCCAACATCACGCTGGTTGTTAAAGAAGCTGAATAAGGAGGAGAATTACAATGGGACAGAAGGTTAATCCACACGGTCTCAGAGTGGGTGTAATCAAGGATTGGGATTCTCGCTGGTTCGCGGGCAAAGCAACCTTCGGTGATACACTTGTTGAGGACTATAACATCCGTGATTACCTGATGAACAAGAGAATGTTCAACAAGGCTAACGGAGAAAAGACCGCGCAGCAGCTCTCCAGAGCTGTCGGAATTGCCAAGGTCGAGATCGAGCGCACGGGCGCCGATAAGATCAAGGTTTATATCCACGCGGCAAAGCCCGGTATGCTTATCGGCGTAAAGGGCGCAGAGATCGAGAAGCTCCGTGCTGAGATTGAGAAGATCGTAGGCGGAAAGAGCGTTTCCCTCGATATCGTAGAGATAAAGAATCCCGATCTGAACGCTCAGCTCGTTGCGGACAACATCGCAATGCAGCTCGAGGGACGTGTTTCGTTCAGACGCGCTATGAAGCAGGTCATCGGCAGAACGATGAAGAGCGGCGCTAAGGGTATCAAGACTATGGTAAGCGGACGTCTCGGCGGCGCCGAGATCGCGCGTTCCGAAAGCTATCACGAGGGTACCATCCCGCTTCAGACGCTCCGTGCCGACATCGACTACGGTGTGGCAAGAGCGAATACCACTTACGGCGTTATCGGCGTAAAGGTATGGATATACAACGGCGAAGTGCTCAAGGGCGAGATTCCCGCAAACAGACCCGAGCGCCCCGACAGACGCCGCAATGACAGAGGCAACGGCAGAGGCCGCGACGATCGCCGCCCCCGCAGACCCAGAGAAGCTAAAAAAACAGAAGGAGGTAACGAATAATGCTGCTTCCTAAGAGAGTAAAGTACAGAAGAGTGCAGAGAGGCCGCCGCAAGGGCGTTGCTACAAGAGGCAACACCGTTTCCAACGGACAGTTCGGCTTGCAGGCACTCGAGGCTGCATGGATAAAGTCCAACCAGATCGAGGCGGCTCGTATCGCCATGACCCGTTACATCAAGCGTGGCGGTCAGGTATGGATCAAGATATTCCCCGATAAGCCCGTTACGACAAAGCCGCTCGGCACTCGTATGGGTTCGGGAAAAGGTTCTCCCGAGTATTGGGTAGCTGTAGTTAAGCCCGGACGCGTTATGTTTGAGATAGCAGGCGTATCCGAGGAGACCGCAAGAGAGGCAATGCGTCTCGCAATGCATAAACTGCCTATCAAGTGCAAGTTTGTCAAGAAGGAAGAAGGTGAGCTTTAATGAAGGCTTCGGAAATCAAATATCTCTCGGAAACAGAGCTTGAAACTAAGCTCGCCGAACTCAAAGCTGAGCTCTTTAATCTTCGCTTCCAGCTTGCCGTAAATCAGCTTGACAACCCTACCAGAATTAAGGCTGTCAAGAAGGACATCGCCCGCATCAAGACGATACAGCGCGAGCGCGAGCTTACGGCACAGAATTAAGGAAGGAGGATAAGAACTAAACATGGAAAGAGCTTTAAGAAAGACAAGGATCGGCAGAGTAGTCAGCAACAAGATGGACAAGACGATCGTCGTTGCCATCGAGGATAATGTTCGTCATCCTCTTTATAAGAAGATCGTAAAGCGCACCATTAAGCTCAAGGCTCACGACGAGCAGAACACCTGCAATATCGGCGACAGAGTTGAGATCATGGAGACTCGTCCGCTTTCCAAGGACAAGAGATGGCGCCTTGTAAACGTGATCGAGCGCGCTAAGTAAGAGCGGTTTACAGCGGTTTAATTCAGTTATTCTATGAAAGGAGAAGTAATGCCATGATACAGATGCAGACATTGCTTAAAGTCGCCGACAACACCGGCGCCAAGGAGCTTATGTGTATCAGAGTGCTGGGCGGTACCCGCAGAAGATACGCAAATATCGGCGACGTTATCGTTGCTTCGGTTAAAAAAGCTACACCCGGCGGCGTTGTTAAAAAGGGCGACGTTGTAAAGTGCGTTGTCGTTCGCTCGGCTAAGGGTCTGAGACGCGACGATGGCACATATATCCGCTTTGACGAAAACGCGGCGGTTATCATTAAGGAGGACAAAAATCCGAGAGGTACTCGTATTTTTGGGCCGGTTGCCAGAGAGCTCAGAGACAAGGACTTTATGAAGATCCTGTCGCTCGCTCCCGAAGTACTGTAATGGAGGTGTACTGATGAATAAGCTTCATGTTAAAGTTGGTGACACCGTAATGCTGATGACGGGCGACAAGCCCGCAAAGGGCGGCGACAGAGGCAAGACCGGCAAGGTTCTTACCGTTTCTCCCAAGGAGGGTAAGGTCATCGTTGAGGGTATCAACATGGTGACCAAGCACGTAAAGCCCCGTCAGCAGGGTCAGCTCGGCGGCAGAGTTCAGGCTGAGAGCCCGATCTACGCTTGCAAGGTAATGCCCGTCTGCCCGAAGTGCAGCAAGCCCACCAGAGTTGGTCACAAGATAGAGGACGGAAAGAAAATCAGAGTTTGCAAGCACTGCGGCGCAGAGCTCAAATACTGATCAACTAAACGACGTGTCGGGTACAAGCAGCACGGAATGATAACGGCGAATTTATTCGCAGGTTCTTCCGTTGCTAAAATCCGGCAGATAGGAGAATATTACAATGGCGAGAATGAAGGATTTCTACAAGGAAACCGTAGCGCCCGCGCTGTTCAAGAAGTTTGGCTACAAGTCTGTTATGCAGACGCCGAAGATCGATAAGATCGTAGTAAACGTAGGCTGCGGCGAGGCTAAGGAAAACGCGAAGATCATTGAGAACGTAATGGCGGAGCTCGGCACGATCACGGGTCAGAAGCCCGTTGCCTGCCGCTCTAAGAAGTCCGTTGCGAACTTCAAGCTCAGAGAGGGTCAGATAATCGGCGTTAAGGTAACACTGCGCGGAGAGATCATGTACGAGTTCCTCGACAGGCTCTTCAATGTTGCGCTCCCCCGTGTGCGCGACTTCAGAGGTATCAACCCCAACTCCTTCGACGGACGCGGCAACTACTCGTTCGGTCTGAAAGAGCAGTTGATCTTCCCCGAGATCGAATATGATAAGATCGACGCGGTTCGCGGTATGGATATCAACTTTATCACCACCGCAAAGACCGATGAAGAGGCAAGAGAGCTGCTCAGTCTTATGGGTGCTCCCTTCGAGAAACAATAAAGAACGGAGGATAACCGATGGCAAAGAAGTCATTGAAAGCTAAGCAGCAGAGAGCTCCGAAGTTCTCCACACGTTCTTACAACAGATGCAAGATCTGTGGCAGACCTCACGCTTATCTGCGTAAGTTCGGCATTTGCAGAATCTGCTTCAGAGAGCTTGCTTACAAGGGACAGATCCCCGGTGTAAAGAAAGCTTCTTGGTAAAAGCAATCCGCAAAACGGAGCATTACCTCGTCGGGCGGGTATTTACAATAGCTCGAATTATTGAACGATTATGTGAGCACGACGGACGAAATGGCGTTCGTAACGGCTTATATTTAGGAGGTAAATGAATGCAGATCACTGATACTATTGCGGATATGCTGACAAGAATTCGTAACGCGAACTCCGCAAAGCACCCCACTGTTGACATTCCCGCTTCCAACCTCAAAAAGCAGATCGCGCAGATACTGCTTGACGAGGGCTACATCAAGGCGTTCAAGGTCATTGATGACAGCAAGCAGGGCGTTATCAGAGTAACACTCAAGTATACCGACAGCAGAGCACAGGTTATTACCGGTCTGCGCCGCGTATCTAAACCCGGTCTTAGAATTTACTCAAACTGCAAGGATATGCCGAAGGTAATGAAGGGTCTCGGAATTGCGATCGTATCCACTTCCAAGGGCATCATGACCGACAAGAAGGCTCGCGAGATGAACGTCGGCGGCGAAGTTCTTGCGTTCGTATGGTAATAGGAGGAATAGTAATATGTCAAGAATTGGTAAAATGCCTGTTACTGTTCCTGCAGGCGTCGATGTAAAAATCGACGGATCGGTCGTAACAGTAAAAGGTCCTAAGGGCACAATCACTAAGGAATTCAATCACCTTATGCAGATATCTCACGAGGGCGCGGAGATCATCGTTACCCGCCCCGACGACGAGAACCTCTCCAAGTCGCTCCACGGTCTTACGAGAACGCTTATCCATAATATGGTCGTAGGCGTTACCGAGGGCTTCAAGAAGGAGCTGGAGATAAACGGCGTCGGCTTCAGATGTGAGAAGCAGGGCAAGAAGGTTATTATGAACCTCGGTTTCTCTCATAAGGTAGAGGTCGAGGATACCGACGATATCAAGCTCGAGGTTCCCGCTCCCAACAAGATCGTTGTAACGGGTATCGACAAGCAGAAGGTCGGTCAGAAGGCTTCCGAGATCAGAGGTAAGCGTCCCCCCGAGCCTTATAAGGGCAAGGGCATCAAGTATGCCGATGAGGTTATCCGCCGCAAGGAAGGTAAAGCCGGCAAGGGCAAGAAGTAAGGAAAGGACTGAAGAAAAATGGTTAAAGCTATTGATAAAAACAAGAGCAGACTTCGCCGTCATAAGCGCGTTCGCTCTAAGATCACAGGCACTCCCGAGTGCCCCAGACTCAATGTTTTCCGTTCTTCCATGCACATTTACGCTCAGGTCATTGATGACGTAAACGGCAAGACCCTCGCTTCCGCATCGTCGGCGGTAAAGGGCTTCGGACAGTACGGCGGCAACATCGAGGCTGCTAAGAAGGTCGGTCTCGCGATCGCCGAGGCTGCAAAGGCTGCGGGTATCACAGACGTTGTTTTCGACAGAGGCGGCTATGTATACCACGGCAGAGTTGCGGCTCTCGCAGAGGGCGCAAGAGAAGGCGGACTTAATTTCTGATAAGGAGGGAAACAGACTTGGCTAATTTTGAAAATACAGAAAACGAGCTCTCCGAGAAGGTTGTTGCCATCAACCGCGTTTCCAAGACGGTAAAGGGCGGACGTATCATGAAGTTCTCCGCGCTTGTAGTCGTAGGCGACGGCAATGGCACAGTAGGTTTCGGCATGGGCAAATCCAACGAGGTTCCCGACGCTATCCGCAAGGGAATTGACGACGCGAAGAAGAATCTTCACAAGATCGCGCTCAAGGGCACGACCATTCCTCACGAGATCACCGGCAAGTTCGGCGCAGGCGCTGTTCTGATGCGTCCCGCTCCCGAGGGTACCGGCGTTATCGCGGGCGGTCCCGTTCGTGCCGTTATCGAGATGGCGGGTATCAAGAATATCCGTACAAAGTCTCTGCGTTCCAACAATCCCTGCAACGTCGTAAGAGCTACAATGCAGGGTCTGACAAGCTTGAGGACCGCGGAGGAGGTTGCGGCGCTCAGAGGCAAGAGCGTTAAGGATCTCTAATATACTGCGTAGATAAGGAGAAATATCATGGCTTTGAAAATTACTCTTGTACGCTCTTTGAACAGCTGCAAGAAAAATCAGATCGCCACTGCACATTCCTTGGGACTGCGCAAGGTGAACTCTGTAACGACACAGCCCGATAACGAGGCTACAAAAGGTAAAATCAAGACTATCGCTCACCTGGTAAAGGTCGAAGAGGTTTGATTATACAAGAACATCTAAAATTTACTAGGGGGTGCAAAGCAATATGAAGCTTCACGAATTACAGCCGGCAGCAGGTTCGGTAAAGGACGTAAAGCGCATTGGCCGCGGTCACGGCTCCGGACAGGGCAAGACAGCGGGCAAGGGTCATAAGGGTCAGAAGGCTCGTTCGGGCGGTTCGATAAGACCGGGCTTTGAGGGCGGTCAGATGCCGCTCCAGAGAAGAATGCCGAAGAGAGGCTTTAACAACATTTTCGCAAAGGAGTTTGCGACGATCAATGTTTCCGAGCTCGATAAGAGATTTGAGAGCGGCGCTGTCGTTGACGCTGCGGCACTCATCGAGTGCGGCGCTATCAAGGACGCTAAGGACGGCGTGAAAATTCTCGGCAACGGCGAGCTCACAAAGAGCCTGACCGTAAAGGCAGTTAAGTTTACTGCTGCGGCTCAGGAAAAAATTGAAAAGGCAGGCGGAAAGGCTGAGGTGATGTAATTGAACGGAATGCTTACAGTCTTTCGTAACGCATGGGTCGATACCCAGCTGCGTAAGAAGATCCTGTACACGCTGTTTATCCTCGTACTTTTCCGTTTGGGTTCCAGCATTTTTGTTCCGTTTCTTAACAACGCCGCAATAACGCAGATGATATCCGGCGCTTCGCTGCTCAATTACCTCGACGTAATGACGGGCGGCGCGCTCGGAAAGGGCACGCTTCTGGCGATGTCCATCACTCCGTATATCAACGCGTCGATCATTATCCAGCTTCTTACGGTCGCTATCCCGCCTCTTGAGAGATTGTCCAAAGAGGGCGAAGAGGGCAGGAAGAAGCTCAATATGATCACGAAGTTCACTGCGCTCGGCATAGCGATATTCCAGGCGACGGCGTTCTACTTCTCGCTCAAAAACGGTACTACCGACCAGAACGACAGGCACGTTGCGATACTGAACTACGGTGACGTATACGATACGACAAGCGATAAGTTCTCCGTGATACTCGCGGCGATAACCATTATCGCGTGCTTCGTGGCGGGCGCGTCGGTCATTATCTGGCTCGGCGACCGCATCAACGAGAAGGGTATAGGAAACGGCATTTCGATGATACTCTTTGCGGGTATCGTTGCAAGATTCCCCGAAACGATCGGAAACTTTATCGGAATTATCTCGTCGGATCCCGACAATATCGGCGTAAACCTCGTATTTATTATCCTTACGGTAATAATCTTTGTCGCGATGATCTGGTTCGTTATCTTTATGACGAACGCGGAGAGACGAATTCCCGTCCAGTACGCAAAGCGCGTTGTCGGACGTAAAATGTACGGCGGTCAGTCGACTCATATACCGATCAAGGTAGCAATGAGCGGCGTAATGCCCATCATCTTCGCGATGTCGCTGATGAGCCTCCCGCAGACGATCTGCTATTTCTTTAAAATAGACGGCAAGGGCGATACGTTCTGGGACGGCTTTGTGAGATTTTTCTCGCATCAGTCAGGTGCATACGCGGCGATCTACTTTGTGCTGATAATCGCGTTCAACTACTTCTATGTGGCGATAACCTACAATCCTGTTGAAATAGCGAACAACCTGAAGAAGAACAACGGCGCTATCCCCGGTTACAGACCCGGAAAGCCCACGTCCGACTTCATCTATAATTCGCTCAACAAAATAACGCTTATCGGCGCGATATTCCTCGGACTGATCGCGATATTCCCGATAATCCTCTCGTGGATCAACCCGAGCTTCTCCGCTGTATCGCTTGGCGGTACGACAATGCTCATCATTGTAGGCGTTGCGCTCGAAACGGTTCGTACACTCGAGAGCCAGATAATGATGCGTCATCACCCGGGCTTCCTCGACTAAGAGCGGGGAGCAAGATGCAGGAGGCGGCTTGACCGTCTCCCCGATAAGGAGCTGAAATTATGAATATGATTTTTTTGGGCGCTCCCGGCGCCGGTAAAGGAACCCAGGCAGAGGTTGTCTGCAAGGAACTGAATATTCCCGCCATCTCGACGGGCAATATGCTTCGCGAGGCTGTAAAGAACGGCACAGACGCGGGACTTGCGGCAAAGAAGTTTATGGACGCGGGCGAGCTTGTTCCCGACGAGGTCGTTATCGGCATCTTGAAGGACAGAATTGCTCAGGACGACGCAAAGAACGGTTTTATCCTCGACGGATTCCCCAGAACCGTTGCACAGGCCGAGGCGCTTGAGAGCATGGGCGTACAGATCGACAAGGTAGTCGAGATCGACGTTCCCGATGAGGCGATCACCGCGAGAATGAGCGGCAGACGCGTTTGCGAGGGCTGCGGAAACTCCTACCATATCGAATTCAAGCCCACAAAGGTCGAGGGCATCTGCGACGCTTGCGGCGCAAAGGTCGTTCAGAGAATCGACGATAAGCCCGAGACAGTACAGGCACGCCTTGTGACCTACCATGAAAAGACAGCTCCCCTCAAGGACTACTATCAGTCCAGAGGAAAGCTTGTTTCGGTACAGGGACAGAACGAGATCGCTGAGACCTCCAAGTTGGTTCTCGCTGCGATCAAGGGCTGATTCGGCTATACCGTTAGAAAGCGTACAGGCAAATGATCCAAATCAAAAATCCCACAGAGCTTAAAGCTATGATGAAAGCGGGCGAGCTTGCCGCGCAGGCTCTCGCTCTCGCGGGGAAGCACGCCGTTCCGGGAATATCGACGTGGGAGCTCGACAAGATCGTCGACGACTACATCCGTTCCAAGGGCGGTCACTCCCCCTGCAAGGGCTACGAGGGCTTTCCGGGGCACAACTGCTTTTCGGTGAACGAGGAGCTTATCCACGGTATCCCCTCCAAGAAGAAAATACTCAAGGAGGGCGATATCCTCTCCTGCGATATCGTAGCGGAGCTTAACGGCTTTATGGGCGACAATACCAAGACCTTCAAGATCGGCAAGGTGTCCGAGGAAGCGGAGCGGCTGATGAAATTCACCGAGGAAGCGCTTTACAAAGGCATCGAAAAGGCAGTCGCGGGCAACCGCGTCGGAGATATCTCGCACGCCATCCAAACTCACGTGGAGTCGGGCGGGTATGCCTGCGCCGAGAAGTTTATCGGACACGGAGTCGGACGCGATATGCACGAGGATCCCGAGGTTCCGAACGAGGGCAAGGCAGGGCACGGTCCGAGACTTATGCCCGGTATGACTATCGCGATCGAGCCGATGGTAAATTCCCACTCGCGGCGGGTAAGAGTATTGAGCGACAAGTGGACGATCGTTACGACCGACGGAAGTCTTTCCTGCCACTTCGAGCATACGATAGCCATTACAAACGGCGAGCCCGTCATTCTGACATTGGAGAGCCACTGATGGATATAAGGGCAGGACGAGTGGTCATAAGCTCCGCGGGGCACGACAGCGGACGACGCATGGTCGTGACAGGGGCTGACGGCGGATTTGTTTTCGTCGCCGACGGAAAAGAGCGAAAGCTCGGCACCCCGAAAAAGAAGAATGTTAAGCACGTCCGTGCGACCTCGGCTCTTATCGAGCTTGAGGGACTGACGGACAAAAAATTGCGGCAGACGCTCAGAGCGTTATGCCCCGACTGCACGTTACAGGAGAGTGAATAGCTTGTCTAAAGAAGATGTATTGGAAGTAGAAGGAACGATCCTCGAGGCGCTCCCGAATGCTCAGTTTAAGGTTGAGCTTTCAAACGGGCACCAGATATTGGCGCACATCAGCGGCAAGCTGCGGATGAATTATATCCGCATACTGCCGGGTGATAAGGTGACCGTCGAGATGTCTCCCTACGACCTTACCAAAGGCAGGATCACATGGCGTGCCAAGTGAACCTTTAAGGAGGGAATACGATGAAAGTTAGACCTTCGGTAAAGCCCATGTGCGACAAATGCAAAGTCATCAAGCGCAAGGGCAAAGTAATGGTAATTTGTGTTGAACCCAAGCACAAGCAGAGACAGGGTTAAGCCCGTTTAGGGTCGATCCCGATTTTTAAGGAGGAAATGCTATGGCAAGAATTGCCGGTGTGGACCTGCCCAAGGAGAAGCGCGTAGAGATAGGTCTTACCTACGTATACGGCATTGGCAGAAAGTCCGCTAACGATATTCTGGCAAAGGCGGGAGTAAATCCCGATACCCGCGTTAAGGATCTGACCGACGAGGAAGAGGCAAAGATCCGTGAGGTCATCGACAAGGACGGTTACGTTGTAGAGGGCGACCTCAGAAGAATGGTAGCACTCAACATCAAGCGTCTGGTAGAGATCAACTGCTACCGCGGTATGCGTCACCGCAAGGGTCTGCCCGTTCGCGGTCAGCGCACAAAGACCAACGCCAGAACACGCAAGGGTCCCAAAAAGACAATTGCAAACAAGAAGAAGTAATAGGAAAGGCGGTAAGTAAATGGCACAGGCTAAAAAACAGGTTATTCGCAGACGTCGCGAGCGCAAGAACATCGAAAACGGTGCGGCGCATATCCAGTCGTCTTTCAATAACACTATCGTAACCATCACCGACCTTCAGGGAAACGCCCTTTCATGGGCTTCCGCAGGCGGCTTGGGCTTCCGCGGTTCGAGAAAGTCTACTCCTTTCGCAGCGCAGACCGCTGCCGATGTTGCGGCTAAGGCTGCTATGGAGCACGGACTCAAGACCGTAGAGGTATATGTAAAGGGTCCCGGTCAAGGACGCGAGGCAGCTATCCGCGCGCTTCAGACCGCAGGTCTCGAGGTAAAGCTCATCAAGGACGTTACCCCGATCCCTCACAACGGATGCCGTCCCCCCAAGAGAAGACGCGTCTGATCGAGGCACCGATGGAAAAGAAAACAGCATAAAAGACCCGAGCGCAACGTTTGCTCGGCGTCGGGCGTATGCCCGATATGTAATTAGATTAACGGAGGATTTTATATTATGGCAGTAAATCGCGACCCGATTTTGAAAAAGTGCAGAAGTCTCGATATCAGCCCCGCTGTACTGGGCTATTCCGAGAATAAGAAGTCCAAGAGATTCCAGAAGGACGGCGCTCGCCGCAAGAAGGTTTCCGAGTACGGACAGCAGCTCAAGGAGAAGCAGAAGCTCAAGTTCGTTTACGGCGTTCTCGAAAAGCAGTTCTATCACTACTATGAGCTCGCTACAAAGGAAGAGGGCATCGCCGGTGAGAACCTCATCAGACTTCTCGAGAGCAGACTCGACAACATCGTTTTCAGAATGGGTATGGCAATAACCCGCCGCGAGGCTCGTCAGCTTGTAACTCACGGTCATTTCTGTGTGAACGGCAAGAGAGTTGATATTCCCTCTTACAGAGTTAAGGTAGGCGACACCATTTCCCTGCGCGACAAGAGCAAGAAGAGCAAGAAGTTTGAGCAGATCGCAGAAGTTGCGGGCGGCAGACTTACTCCTATGTGGCTCGACGTTGACAAGGAAAAGCAGTTAGCAAAGGTAACACGTCCGTTCCAGCGCGAGGATCTTGATTTCGAGATCGCAGAACACTTAATTATCGAGCTGTATTCTAAATAATAGCAGTCAGACGCCGTCTGTAAAGCTCGACTGCTTTGGAGTAATACGGACGCGCTGTGATGCATACAGATATTTAGTGCAGTTATTTTTAATTCACACCCGGCGCGGTGTTTGCGCCGCGTGATTTGTGTCAATACTTTATTGTATAAGACGCGGAGTGTGATTTAAAATTAACAGTGGATACGGCAGGTCTGCAGCGAAAGCGCAGACCGGTGCACAGGATAATTAACTAAAGGCGGCAAAGAGGCGATACGCTTTCGCGCTGCCGACGGAAAAGCTGGTGGGAGGGTTACCAAATGCTTGAAAAAATCGAAAAGCTCAACATAGAGACCTTCAAGTTAAGGTCGGACGGAACTTATGGAATGTTCGTTCTGGAGCCTCTCCAGAGCGGATATGGAAACACCTTGGGCAACAGCCTGAGACGTGTGTTACTCTCCTCATTGCCGGGAGTTGCCGCAACGTCTGTCAAGATCGACGGCGTTCAGCACGAGTTTTCCACCATTCCCGGTGTTAAAGAAGATGTTACGGAAATAATACTCAATATCAAGGGACTCAGAGCTAAGATGTACGGCGAGGCTCCCAAGACGATCTACATCGAAGCCGAGGGCGAGTGCGAGGTCACTGCGGGCGATATCAAGACCGATTCCGAGGTCGAGATACTCGATCCGGGTATGCACATCGCGACGCTCGGCGCGGGGGCTAAGCTCTATATGGATATCACGCTCGACAGAGGCAGAGGCTACGTTGCTGCGGAGCAGAACAAGGCTCAGCTCCAGCCCGTGATAGGCGTTATTCCGATCGACAGCATTTATACCCCCGTACTGAAGTGCAACTATACCGTTGAAAACACGCGTGTAGGACAAAGGACAGACTACGAAAAGCTCATCATAGAGATCTGGACAGACGGAACGATCTCCGCTAAGGAAGCTGTTTCCTATGCCGCAAAGATCCTTATCGAAAGACTTCAGCTCTTTGCGGAGCTCTCCGACGAGACAAACCCGCAGGAGCTTATGGAAACAAAGGAGGAGAGCCGCAAGGACAAGGTTCTCGAGATGACTATCGAGGAGCTCGAGTTGTCGGTGCGTTCGTTCAACTGCTTGAAGAGAGCGGGCATAAACACCGTCGAGGATCTCGTAAACAAGTCGCCTGAGGATATGATGAAGGTCAGAAACCTCGGTAAGAAGTCCTTTGATGAAGTCAAGGCAAAGCTCCAGTCGCTCGGCTGCGACCTTATGAGCTCGGAGGAAAACTGATTTAGGCAGCGCCTGTTCCCGTAAAGGGAACTGCGCAATAGTGATAAATTCTACCGAAAGGAGAAAATAAAATGCCAGGTTCAAGAAAGCTGGGAAGAGCCAGCGACCACAGAAAGGCAATGCTCAGAGGCATGGTAACCTTTCTGTTTGAGAAGGGAAAGATCGAGACTACCGTGACCCGCGCAAAGGAAGTTCGCGCGGAGGCGGAGAAGATGATCACATTAAGCAAAGCGAACACGCTCCACACAAAGCGTCAGGTTTTTTCGTACATCACGAAAGAGGACGTAGCAAAGAAGCTGTTTGACGATACGGCTGAGGGTAAATACGCTTCCCGCAGCAGCGGCTACACGAGAATTTACAAGCTCGGTCCGCGCCGCGGCGACGCGGCGGAGATGGCTATCATCGAGCTTATCCGCGACTGATAATAAATCCGTGTTCCCTCCCGAAGAGATTCGGGAGGGATTTTTTGCCGTATTTGACATAGTATGGAGGCTTTAGGGTATTGACAATACAGGCTGTAATATGCTAAAATAAATATATAAGCTGTATTTTAAAATGATTTTTGGAGAGGTTATGACAGGGTTTATTTTGTTTGTGGCGGTAGTGCTGATATTGTGCGTGTTTTCCGACAGACTGTCGGGAAAGATCGGTGTGCCCGCCCTGCTTATCTTTATCGGTATAGGTATCTTCTTTGGCAGCGACGGTCCTATTCGGATACCGTTTGAGAACTACGAGTTTGCGTCCTATGTCTGTGAGACGGCGCTGATAGTCATTATGTTCACGGGCGGCTTCTCGATGAGCTGGAAGTCGGCAAAGCCCGTGATGATAAAGGCGGGGCTGCTGTCAACGTTGGGAGTTGCGGTAACGGCGGGAGTGACCTGCGCGTTCTGTCACTTCGTGCTGAAATTCGGGTTCGCGGAGAGCCTGCTGCTGGGCTCGGTGATAAGCTCTACGGACGCTGCGTCGGTATTTTCGGTGTTCCGCTCGAAAAAGCTGAACCTCAAAAACGGGCTTGCCCCCCTGCTGGAAGCGGAGAGCGGCAGTAACGATCCGTTTTCGTATATGCTGACGATCATCTCGATGTCGCTGCTCTCGGAGGGAAATAACACGCCTATCGCGCTGTTGATATTCGAGCAGCTCGTGTTCGGCGCAGTGTTCGGATTGATAGTCGGTCTGTCCTGTGCGTACATCTCCAAGCGCGTCAAAACGCAGACTGCGGGCTTTGAGTGCATAATGTTCTTAGCGTTCGCGCTGTTGGCATACGGTCTGCCGACACTTCTGGGCGGCAACGGATATCTCAGCGTGTACATATCCGGTATCATCATCGGAAACGCGCGTACACCCGCTCAAATCTGCCATATAGGCTCGCCGTTGAAAAAATTCTTCAATAACACACTCGGCATCACGTTGAACGACAAGGGCAAGCCGATAGCTCCCTCGGACGCGGTAGTGTTCCTGAACGGTATAACGGGAATCTGCCAGATCGCGGTATTCTTCCTGCTGGGGCTGCTGTCAACGCCCTCAAAGTTCGGCGAGAGCATACTGCTTGCAGTGCCGATCTACCTATGTCTCACGCTGCTGTCACGTCCTATTGCCGTGGCAATATTCGGCGGCAAGTCTCCCCTGCCCGACCGCTTGTTTATCTCGCTAGCTGGGCTGCGCGGCGCGTCCTCGATCGTTTTCGCGATACTCGCCGTCGTCAGCGGTACACCCGTCGAGCATAACACCTTCAATATAGTGTTCTGCGTATGTCTGCTGTCAATGCTTGTTCAAGGTTCGCTGCTTCCGATGGCTGCGCGGAAGCTGAAGCTTATCGACGACAACAGCGACGTCCTCAAGACGTTTAACGATTACCGCGAGGACGACCTGATGACGATGATGCGTATGTTCATTCCCGAGAAGCACAGCTGGGAGGGCAAGCGCCTGAGCGAGATAACGCTCCCGACGGGCTCTCTCGCGGTAATGATACGCCGCGGCAAGGAGACGATAATCCCGCGCGGCGACACCGTTATCGAGGCGAACGACAGCGTTATACTGTCCGTGCCGCCCTACAAGAGCGACAAGAGTCTCAAGCTCCGCGAGATACCGATAAACAGCCGTCACATCTGGCTGAACGCGCAGATACGCGACCTCAAGCTCCCCAAGCGCCTGCTCATCGTTATGATCAAGCGCGGCGACGAGAGCATTATCCCTTCGGGTGCGACGACGATATTAAACGGCGATATAGTCGTCGTGACGGACACGGAGGAAGCGACACAGATGGCATAAAACGAGCCCATTGCAGTTCAATGCAATGGGCTCTCTTTTGTATTTCAGACTGTCGATAATCCCTCATCTACTTCGTCAACGGCTTGTTCGGCAGCCATTAAGGCTAGCCGACAAGCCTAGGTTGACCGCGAAGCGGTCATTCGTCCTCGTATCTGAGGGCTTCTCGACAGTCTGAATGTAGACTTTTTCTACAGGCTGTTGTAGTCGGTATTTATACGGTTATCTGAACTGCGTTTTCAAACTGTTCCACTACAACGGCGAACGTTCTGGTAGACTTTCTGAGATTTCTCAGCAGCGCAACACTGTAATTTCCGTCAATGTACGCGTCGATGAACTGATCAAAATCATCAAGCACCTTGCTGTACGCGCTCTCACAGGTGTTGTACATCGACTCGAGCTCGGGGTCGGTGAAGACCTTTATCAGTATCTCATCGGTGAACAACGCAAGATAGCGTGTCTCATACTCGTCAAGAACCTCAACGAGCTCACTGTCCGTCATAGTGTCAAAGTTGAGACTTTCCGCGCCGCCGGCAGAGGGCGTTTGCGGATTGGTCGGATTTGTGGGGTTGGTCGGGTTAGTCGGATTGGTGGGATTAGCGGGAGTTGTGGAGCTTGTCGAACCCTGCTGCTGCGACGCCTTGAGCTCAAAGTCTCTCTTCAGCGTGTCAACCTGCCCGTTGAGGGCGTTGTAGCGTCTGGTAAAGGTATCAAACTCGCCACGAGTTACTTCCGTGCCCTTGGCGTTAATATCGTTGAACAGAAGGGTGAGGTCGCCGATAAGCGCGGTCGCGCGGTCGTTGAGCTCCTTGTCGTTGACCTTGTAGGAGCTGCTGAGTCCGTTTACGGTTCCCATTGCCTTAGCGACCTTGGAGCTGAGGTCCACAACATCGCCGTAGGGAACAGCGGGATCCATTGCGCCCTCCATGTCGTCGAGCTCGTCAAAAAATCCCAGATCATCGAGCAGCTTGCCGAACGCGCCGTCCTTAAGCCCCTTGAGCTTCTCGACAGCGGTCTTTGCGTACTCCTCGAGCTTCTTCATTGCCTCGTCATCGGGAATATCGTCAATATTGCCTATGTCGATAACATCTGACGGGAGTGCAAGACCCGCGTCACTGTTCTCCGCGGTAACCGAGGAGGTTACGGCGATGCTTCCGAGATTGCCCGCCGTTAATTTAACGGAGCTTTCCATGGTGTTCTGTCCGTTTACGGCAGTACTGAACGCCAGCTTGACGTTGGAGAACTTGCCGAGCTCATCGGGAATATCTTCTGTAAAGTCGGCGGGAAGATCTATGCCGATAGTGAATGTGCCGGTTACGGTATCCTGACCGCAGAACTTAGCCTTGCCGATATCGGAGTAGGTCATCTTAACGGTGACATAACCGTCATCGCCGTCGCTGCATTTAAGCGTAACGGCACCCTCTGTCTCACTTGTGATATCGTGAACAACGGAAACGACCGTCGCGCCGTTTTCGCTTGCCTCGAGAGTGAACTGCTCCTTGCTGTCGACGTAGGTGATCTTTACTATCTCATCATTAGCGACCGCCTTGTAGGACTTCGCGAGAACATTGCCCGCGTTGTCGATAACGGTGCTGATAACCAGCTTGTCGGATTTTCCCGCGTCGAAGTCCACAGCGTCCATGATAGCGTCCTTGTAGTCCTGCGCGGTAATGTCAGCGCCGCACTCGTTTGCAAAGTCTACTATCTTGGTGCAGAAGTATTCGTCGTCGGCAACGTGCTCCGCAAGCTTGGTGAACAGGTCGGAGAGGTCGTCGCCCTTAAACTCTGCGGTGATAAGCTTGCCCGTAGCGGTAAGACCCGCGGCGGAAAGCTCACCGTTCTCCATCTCGATAGCACAGTCGGCGTACTCAGCGAGATACAGCTCCACCAGCTCGCCGATGAGACGTTCGATCTCCTTTTCGTCAAGCTCGAGCACCGCAGCCTCGACCTTACCGGAAGAGGCGGTACCGGTGGGAATCTTCACCATAATGCCCGTATCCGAGATAAACGGGAAAACGATGTACATCTCGCCGTCCTTGGTGAACACTGCTTTTGCGTCGATAACTGAGGAACCGCTGCTGACTCCCATTGAAACGCCGAGCTTATCCGAGGAGGAGTTTACGGTTGTCGTAAAGTCGGTCTTGTTGATGAGCTTTATCAGCTCATCAAACTCGTCGCCGAGCTCGTCTTTAAGGATATTATTAACGCTGTCGGAGAGCTTGATATCCATGCTGAGCGTAGATGTAAGCGAGTTCACGCCGTATGTATCCATCATCAGCTTATTATAAGAGGAGATCAGCTCTTCCATATTGACGCCGTCGTCGGAATACACGGACATCATCGGAGCGGCTGCCGCCGAGCCGACGGTATTGCTCAAACCGAGCGCGCCGAGGCTTCTGTCGCTGATATAACCTCTGTTGACGGATGACAGTTGGGAGACTACGCCGGACGCGGACTTTATGCCGTTGGCAAACGAAGGCAGGTCAAGCTTCTCGGTCGCTTCCTTTATCGAGTTGCCCTCGACCATTGCCGCGTATTTGGACTTGCCCATAATGAGACTGAGCGCGGTCGCCTTGTTCGTGAAGAAGAACACCGCCGCAGCCGCTATCAGCACCGCGACAGCCGCCGCGATAATGATCGCGACCTTAGCGCCCGTCTTTTTCTTCTTGATAGGTGTAGCCACGACAGCCGCAGCGCCCATATCGCCGAACGGATTCTCGGAGCCGGACGTGCTGCCCATATCCGCAGCGGGCGCGTAGGACGGCGGCGCAACGGGAGATTCGGGGATAAAAGCGGGGTTAATATCCGAAGCCGCACTGCCGTAGCCGCTGAAGCCCGAGGAATACCCTGAACCGGACGGTGTCGGAACACTGTTCGACGGTGTAGGGACACCCGACGGCGCGGTATTCATAGCCGCGACAAGATTATCGGAAGCAATGGGCTTGTCGAGCGAGATCGTCGACATATCGCCGCCCCCGAATGTGGAGCCGTTGTTGGCGCTGGGCTTTATATCTCCGACTGCCGCGGGTGTGCCGCAGACAGCGCAGAACTTAGCGCCTCTTCTCAGCTCCAGACCGCACTTTTCGCAGAAGCTTTTCTGTTCCTGCGCAGGCGTGGCGGCAGCAGGCTTCACATCGGAAGCGGTGCCGCAAGCGTTTCCGCAAACGGGGCAGAATTTTGCGCCGTTCGGTACTTCGCTGTTGCATTTTGTACAGATCATATTTATTTCCTTTCGCAATTGGGCAATTTTGCCCGACCAAGCAAACCCGAAAACACGGTTAGCCACTTTTATTATATAATTTTTTGACTGTTTCGTCAATAACGCGGCATACAAATTTACACGCTTTTTTTTGGCGGTTTTGTGCAATATGCAGCAAATGTGAAATATTACAGACTGCCGATAAACCCTCATCTGCGTCGTCAGCGGCACGGCGGCAGCCACAAAGGCTAGCCGCCGTACCGAGGTTGACCGCGAAGCGGTCATTCGTCCTAGCATCTGAGGGCTTCTCGACAGTCTGAGAAATGCGAGTTAAAATGACTTAGTCTACAAGCTGATATTAGCGCGTCCTTACAATATTTACTATGGAAAAGAACGCCCGATAAGTAAATAAAAGACAAGAAAAAGCCCCCCTGTTCGGGGAGCCTTTTGATCGTTCAAAAGAAATCATCCGTTGCCTTCCGAGAGCACGTAAACGTCAACATAAACCACGCCCCAGCTGCAGCAGTCCTCGTAGGTGTCCATATAGAGGTCAACGAGCGCATGACCGTTTAAGAGCGCTCCGCCCGTATCGGCTGCGATGGCGTAGCCGTATACGCGGCTTCCGTCCTGCGACACTATGTACAGCTCACTGCCATAGGGGATAACGTTCGGGTTGACCGCGACATAACCGACCTTTGCGGGTCTGCCGCTTGCGGTTCCGGCGCCGGGATAAGCGGTGTAGGCGGTGGACTTGCCCGAGAGAACGCGCGTATAGCTCGTGGGAACGCCGTTTACAAGCACCACATCGCCATCGCTGAAGGTCTCGGAGTAGGAGTGAGCGGTAGCGGAGCCGCGCTCAATGACCATATTCACGGGCTCGACCGTTACTTCCTCGTCGATCTCGACGGTATCGGTCACTTCGCCGTCAACAAGCGTATCACGGTAGTAGATCGTGCGCACGCCGTTCTCGCCGTAGGTAAGCACTTCCTCGTAGCCGATGGTGTGATTGGGATTGTCGATGTACTCGACATCGTATGGAATCTCGATCTCCTCCTGCCATTCCTCATGATCGATGCGCGTAACGGTTATCTTCATATCGGGGAACAGCTCGTCGGAGTACTCATAGTCAATAACATCGTCCTCTTCCAGTTCGACGTTGAGAGCGTCAAGCGCGTCGGAAACGTCGCCGCCTACCGTCGCGAAAGAGTGGGTCATACCGTCGGCGCTTACGTTTACCTCGAACGCGCGGTAAATGGTGATATGACCGGTGTTGTTTTCATCTCTGGTGTAGCTTACGCGGTCGTTCGCGCTGAGCTCGTAGTCCTCCGTGCGGAGAATGGAGTATACGTCTGTCTCGTTTGTCTTTATCTCTTTTGTCCGACCCTCGTCGGTGATATATACGCTGTCTTTCAGAGATAAGGAGCCTGTCATAAGCACGATCGAAGCAACGACCGCGAAGAAGAGCCCGATCTTAACGATCTTGCTCTTAAGGAGCTCCCTATTCATTTTAGCGTTCACTATCTGTGGTTTCATAATGCCTCCTGTAATAGCCGTGGATAAAGGTTACGGTTTTGTAAGATTTTCTTTACAAATCCAAGCCAAGACCCATGCCCTTTGCCAAGGTTAATGCTATTATAGCGTTTTTTTTCGTAAATGTCAAACAGAAAGTATAAGTTGATTTTATGCAGATTTCACAAAAATGATTTGTAACCTTTTTGTAACCTTTTGAAAATAAGAGGGCTTTTTACCATTTTTTGTAAATTTCTAAAAAACTTCTTGTAAATTTAACTAAAAAATCTAATCTTTAAGGTTTTAGATATATGATACAAAAAGATTAGTCAATTTGAGTTATGACATTGTGAATATTGAACAATGAGTTGTGGAAATATTTCCACGTTTACAATATGTTGTGTACTGCTTAAAGTACGAAATTATCGGTTGCCGTTTTCGCCGCCATATATACATATTATAAATAAAAAAAGAAAGCCCGCTTCTGTGCGGGCTTTCTTGATATGCTACTTGACCTTGCCTGTTGACTCCTTTATTACTATCCTGCCTGTGAGTATGCGCGTTCTCTTTGGAGCGGCGGGCTTTTCCACACGCTCGAACAGCGCGTTCAGGGCCTCTCTTGCCATCTCCTCCGAGTCGACATGAATAGTAGTGATGGGCGGGTCGGAGATCTCGGATATCAGATAATTGTCATAACCGACAACGGAGATATCCTGCGGCACGGACAAGCCGCGCGCCTTGAGGTCGCGGATAGCCGTAAAAGCGGTCTCATCGCAGTTGCAGACGAACGCAGTCGGGAGCCTGTCCGGGAGCTTGAGCCGTTCAAAGCGTTCTCCGCCCGCGGTTCTGTCGGGAATGATCCATTCGGGCTCTATCGGCAGTTCACTTTCCAGCATTGCCTTTAAGTAGCCCATAAACCTGTCGAATATGCTTGTAGTCGCGGAGCGCGTACCTATAAAGCCGATGCTGCGGTGTCCGAGCGAGATAAGGTGGCGTGTCAGTGTGTAGCCGCCGTTATAACCGTTCGTCACTACGCAGTCAAGTTCCGGCTCGGGGATATAATAATCCAGCAGCACCAAGTTATTCGTATGGTTCATAAGCATATGCAGGTACGGAACGCTGAGCTGACCGAGCGAGATAACGCCCGTAACGCGATTGTTTGAGAACAGATTCGGCACAACGAGCCCGCTCTCCTCCTCTGCGCCGATATTTTCCTGTATACATGAGATGCCCGAGCTTTTTAGCTGCTTCAGGATATCGTTATACAGCGCCCAATAGAAAGAGCCGTTGGGGTTTATAAACTTGTTCGGGATAAGAACGCCAATTACTCCCTCAAACTTATTGGACACGGATTTAGTGGAGACATACCCCATACGGTCGGCAGTCTCGCGGATCTTGGCGCGAACCTCCTCGCTCACTCCGCTGCGTCCGCACAGCGCCTTTGACACCGTTACCGTGCTTGTGCCGCACTCTTTTGCTATGTCGGCTATCGTCACCTGTTTTCTCGGCATTTATTAGCCCCCCGTTTCATATTCATACAGTTTAATTATACGGCAAACATTAACAAAAAGCAATACTATCATTAGCTAAAATTAAAGCGCGCTTTTTAAGCATTCTGCATAATTGAGCCTTAGCTTCGCGGTTTCGGTCAGTGAAAACACGACGTATTTTACGATCCGAGAAAGCTTTATCTATCCTATTTACGCAATATACTTAAAATATACTTATAAAGTTATTTTAACATATTTTAGGTAAGAAGTCAAGGGCTTGCGGAAAACAAATGAATATTTAGCAGCTTGTAGAAAAAAGTCATTTAACTCGCATTTCTCAGACTGTCGAGAAGCCCTCAGATACGAGGACGAATGACCGCTTCGCGGTCAACCTAGGCTTGTCGGCTAGCCTTAATGGCTGCCGAGCAAGCCGTTGACGAAGTAGATGAGGGTTTATCGACAGTCTGGAATATTTAGTTTTGTTATACGCTGACGTGCTTGACAACCATCCTAATATATGTTAAAATTTAATATGACAGGTCAATGGGATAGATAATTCCGTGTTTGAGATGATACGTGACTTTATTAAGGTTTAGAGGTGATACGGTGAAGAACGGAAAGCCGCAGGTCTTGCTGCTCGGAAACGGTATAAACAGAGCGTTCAACAGCGATTCGTGGGACCAGCTGCTGAACTCTTTAGCTGTGCGGTACGGCGTGTCGGGCGCGGAGGAGTACGTCTGCCCCGAGACGCTTAAGGCGGTGCTTGTGACGCGCGACAGGGTTGACGAGGCTCTGGAGTTCAAAAAGGACAGTCTGAGCGCGCTTGGCACTAAGAAGCCCGAAAAACAGCTGGAGCTTTTACGTCGGCTGCTGGCGCTTGATTTCGACCATTTTCTGACGACAAATTACAGCTACGAGCTGGAGACCGCCGCCATGGGCGAAGAAAACGTTTGCGAACGCGCTCTGAAGAAGATGCAGCGCTGCACCGACGAGGTGAGCAGGTGCGAGGCGAGCCTTATGCTGCACACCTACAACAGCGCCGAATATCTCGGCAGGGAGCGCAGGATATGGCACGTCCACGGCGAAGCGCGCAAGCCCGACTCGATGATACTCGGACACTACTATTACGGGCTGCTGCTCGGGAAAATACTTGCGTTCAACAAGAAGCGCGGCGTGTACTATTCGCTCCTGCGCGGAAACGGCGGAGAGCCGGCGATATTGAGCTGGTCGGAGGCGTTTATCTTCGGTGATGTGTACATACTCGGCTACGGATTCGGGTTTGCCGAAAGCGATATGTGGTGGCTGCTTGACCGCAAAAAGCGCGAGGGCAAAGGCGCGGGCAGAACAGTGTTTTTCGAGCTTAATCCCTCCGATTACGCCAACCCCGCAAAGCTCGATCTGCTGCGGCTGATGAACGTTGAGATAGTGCGGCTGACCGTTGAGGAAAATGATTGGCAGACAGCGTATGAATGTGCGATAGAGCGTATTGAGGATATGATGTAAATTAGTTCGATATACATGCGCGCAGCCGTCCATAACCGAACGGCTGCGCGGGATATTCTTTGGAGGTTCCGAATGAGAATAGAACACGTTGCAATGTATGTAAACGATCTTGAGCAGACAAGGGATTTTTTTGTAAAATACTTCTGCGCTATTCCCAACACAGGCTATCACAACCCGACCACGGACTTCCGCTCCTATTTTCTGAGCTTTTCCGATGGAGCGAGGCTTGAGATAATGACCCGCCCTCGGCTTGACGATCACGAAAAAACACCCTTCCGCACGGGCTACGCTCATATTGCGTTTTCGGTCGGGAGCAAAGAGCGCGTCGACGAGCTTACCCATAAGCTTGAAACAGACGGTTACGAGATCGTAAGCGCCCCCCGAATCACCGGCGACGGTTATTATGAAAGCTGTATTGCTGACTCTGAAGGCAATCTGATAGAGATAACCGCATAATAAAACGGGAACATAATGCCCCCGTTTCAGTCTGTAGAAAAAGTCCACATTCAGACTGTCGAGAAGCCCTCAGATGCTAGGACGAATGACCGCTTCGCGGTCAACCTCGGTACGGCGGCTAGCCTTTGTGGCTGCCGCCGTACCGCTGACGACGCAGATGAGGGTTTATCGACAGTCTGACGGGAGCTTAAAGCTCCCGTTTTGTTATGCCTCGTTGATCTTAGACCCGCTCTTGAACATCAGTGCCGTGATAAGCCCGAAGAATACCGCCGCCGAAATTCCGACTGCCGCCGAGGTGAAGCCACCCATGAACGCTCCGATTAAGCCGTTCATGTCGACCGCCTTGCGCACTCCTTTGGCGAGCAGGTTTCCGAAGCCCGTAAGCGGCACGGTCGCTCCGCCGCCGGCAAGATCGATTATCGGCTGATACAGCCCCAGAGCGCCCAGCACCACTCCCGCTACGACATAAGATGTGAGTATGCGCGCGGGTGTGAGCTTGGTCAGGTCGATAAGCACCTGCCCTATCGCGCACAGCAATCCGCCTATCAGAAACGCCCAGACATATTCCATAAAAATATCCATATTTTCCCCCTATACCACTGATTAAATGATTTTTATAAGCTTTCGGGTTTTATTCTATGCGGTTTTCCCTGCCTTCGGCGGAGAAAACCGCCATTAAATCCGTGCCCACTTAATCATAACTTATTTCCACGGCATGAGCAATTCCGGGTATGCTGCCGCCTTGCTGAACTATCGTCGGAGACATCAGAGCTCCCGTCGCGACGTACAGTATGCGTTTCAGTTCGCCGCTCTGTACGCGTCCTAAGAAGTGCGCGCACATCATAGACGCCGAACAGCCGCAGCCCGAGCCGCCAGCGTGAACGTCCTGCCGTTCCCTGTCGTAGATGAGCAGACCGCAGTCCTTGTGGTGCTGCTTCAGATCAACGTGGTCGCGTTCGAAAAGCTCGTACAGCATGTCGCTGCCCACCTGCCCGAGGTCGCCGGTTATTACCGCGTCATAGCTCTCGGGGTGAGTGCCCGTGTGCTTGAAGTGCCGCGAAATGGTATCGTAGGCGGCACCCGCCATTGCCGCGCCCATATTGTTGAGATCGGTTATGCCCATATCCTGTATCTTTCCGACTGTAGCCGAGCGGATATACGGCGGCTTAGGTGCGGAGTTCAGTATCGCCGCGCCCGAAGCGGTAGCTGTCCATTGCGCAGTCGGAGTACGCACGCCGCCGTAGTTCAGCGGAAAGCGGAACTGCCGTTCGGCAGACGAGAAGTGCGAGCTCGTCACCGCCGAGCAGTTGTCGACATATCCCGCGTTGACCATACAAGCCGACAGCAGCAGACATTCCGCGAACGTCGAGCAGGCGCCGTACACGCCGAGAAACGGTATATAGTAGTCTTTCAGCCCGTAGGACGAGCCCGTGCACTGGTTGAGCAGGTCGCCCGCGAAAACGAGATCCATTTTCTCGGGGCAGAGCTTAGCTTTGTCCATCGCGTGTTGGAGAGCCTTTTGCTGAAGCTGCGCTTCCGCCTGCTCCCATGTGTCCATATCGTTCTTGTTGTCGTCCAGCACCTCGTCAAACTCGTCGCCGTAGGGCCCCTCGCCCTCTATCTTGCCCGCAACGGAAGCCCACGCGGATATTGACGCGTTGCTGAATTTAAAAGTTTTTCCCTCGCAGATCGCCATATTATCCCCCTTAAAACAGCGTAGTAATATAGTAGATGATCCCGTAGACCACCGACGCGGAAATGCCGTAGACTATGACGGGACCTGCTATGACGAACATCTTTGCGCCCAGACCGAGCACAAAGCCCTCGCTCTTGAAATCGAGCGCCGGCGATACCACCGAGTTTGCGAAGCCGGTTATCGGCACGAGCGTTCCCGCGCCCGCGTGCTGGGCAATGCGGTCATAGAGCTTGAGCCCCGTCAGCAGCGCCGACATGAAGATAAGCAGCATTGACGTCCACATTCCCGCCTCGTCGGGTTCGAGCCCGAGATACTGAAACATATTCAGAATCGCCTCGCCGATAACGCATATCCCGCCGCCGATAGCGAACGCCAGCGGAATGGTCTTGTACATAGCCGACGGCGGAGAATGCCGCTTTGCAAGCTCGCCGTATTCCTGATTTGATATATTCATAAAAGAATCGCTCCTTTCAAATTCCGTTATACGAATATTTTGTTGAAATTACGCGAAAAAATACGATTTTGAAATATAGTAAAATTTGACTTTTCCTGTCGAATATGCTATAATGAAAGAGCCGGCTTCCTACCGAGCAAATTCGGGGAGGAGGTGATTGATTTGGGTAACGTGTTTAATTTCATACTTTCCGTCATAGCAGGCATCTACTCCTACTACATCTGCAAATGGCTCGACGGTAAAAAGTAGTCGGCAAGAGCCTAGCACAAAAAAGACACCCCCGTACTGCAATACGAGGGTGTCGATTTTTGTGGTGACCGATTTAGTCGGCAACGTACTTAATTTCAATATCATTATAGCATATTATTTTAAAAATGTCAACCCCTACACCCAAAAAAGCTCCCTTTTCAGATTATGGTTGCTGATGTTCATTTTTCTAAAATCTTCGTCAAAGTAACGGCACGGGGAGCTATCCATAACGGATAGCTCCCCGATAAACCGGAATTTATCTAGGTGCATTGCCGCTAAAATCCTCTCTGATATATCCATAAACGTTGTAAGTGCAGTATCTGTTTCCCATCTTTCCATTTCTGATACAGCCTTCACGTGTAAATCCACATTTCTTTAAAACTGTATTTGACGCAACATTTTCTATGTCTGCTTCGGCGTTCAGTCTGTCTAACGTTGTCTCTAAAAAAATAAAATCTACAACACGCTTTAAAGCTTCAGTACAAATTCCCTTGCTCCAAAAGTTAGGATTTATCCTATATCCAATATTGCCAAGCCTGTCATTTTCTACATCAAATACTTCTATAATTCCGATTACCTTATTATCCTCTTTATTTTCAATCCCCCATATAAAATCATGGGACGGTTTACGCTTGACATTTGGTCTTGGATCAATAAATAGAAGTTCCGGATTTTTCTCGCCTTTGCCTGCAGAGCGACCCCAATATTTATAAACAATATCCAATCCCAGCCATTCGCGCAGGTCGTCAGCATCGGTTGGTGTCAGTTTCCTAAGAAAAAGTCTTTCTGTTTCAAGCTTAGGGATCCACAAACACTCTTTTAGCATAAATTCTCTCCTCTGCAAAATTCAACATGAGTCGGTATAATTGCCGGAGTTTTATCCCGGTAACCATTATCTTAAAAGAGACCAGCAAGCAGGGGTCAACGATAAAATGCAGCCGGCAAAGAGCATAGCGTTACGCAAAAACCTCTCCCGTACTGCAATACAGCGAATTGTTGATTTTAAGCAGTCTATTCGGTTTCAATGTTATTATAGCACAGAGCTTTTATTTTGTCAACACCAGAACACAAAAACCGCCGATTGACAAAAATTACCCGTTATGATATAATAAAGTAATGATCGACAAGGAGTGATATTATGGAACATAAAGGCACGGTAACGCTCGAAACGGAGCGGCTGATACTGCGGAGATTTACCGCGGACGACGCGGAAGCCGCGTTTAAAAACTGGACTTCAAGCGATGCAGTAACAAAATTTCTGCGCTGGGAAACCTACCGCGATATTTCGGCAATGCGTGATTACATAAATTTTCAATTGGAGAACTACAAGAAAATCGATACTTACGATTGGGCGATTGTGCTCAAAGAACTTGGCGAGCCTATCGGGTCAATGGGCGCTGTCGCGTTTAACGAAAAGGCGAAAAGCGTCGAGATCGGCTATTGTATCGGCGAGAAGTGGTGGCGGCGCGGCTATACGAGCGAGGCGCTGGCGGCGGTGATAAAGTTCTTTTTCGAGGAGGTCGGCGTAAACCGCGTTTACTCGGAACACGACCCGCGAAATCCCAACTCGGGCAAGGTTATGGAAAAGTGCGGAATGAAGTACGAGGGCACTCTCCGCCAAGCCGATTTCAACAATTCGGGCATCTGCGACACCTGCATTTACGGGATTCTCGCCGAAGAATACAATGCGCACGTTTAAAACAGAACATCTAATTCAGCATACATAAATATATGTCAAATACGAAAGGGATAAAAATGAGTAATACCGACATTGAACGGGAATTGTACAAACGCGCCGCAGAGCTTATCGAACGCCGTTACCCGACAGGTTGGGGCGGGGCGGCGGTAGTTCGTACAGAGAACGGCAAATTCTACACTAGCGTTTCAATCGAGTGCGCGAACGCTTCCGCTGCTTTGTGTATAGAAACGGGTGCAATGCTCGAAGCTCACAAATTCAACGAACGTGTAACGCATTGCCTTTGCCTTGTCCGTGATGATGAAAGCTCGTCGTTTAGGATATTGTCGCCATGCGGTATCTGTCAGGAACGGTTGCGGTTTTGGGGAGACGATGTTCAATGTGCAGTTACAACAGAGGACGATTCTCCGGTGTTTGTTTCGCTTGGTGAATTGCAGCCGTACCATTGGACTAAAGCGTATCCGGAAGATTTATTGGAAAGATTCGGAGGTTAAAATGGAGCTGATTATAAAACATTTCACGGAGCTGTCGACCGACGAGCTTTACGATATAATACAAGCGCGTGTGGATATTTTCGTGGTGGAGCAGAAATGCCCATACCGCGAGCTTGACGACAAGGACCGAAACGCCTACCATATGTGGCTTCGCGATGAGAACGGAATAATCGCGTATCTGCGCACGCTCGACAAGGGCGTGGCGTTCGAGGAGGCTTCGGTCGGCAGGATAATCACCGTGCGGCGCGGTCAGGGTTACGGCGCGGTGATAATGCGCGAGGGCATAAAGTTCGCGCTGGAAAAGTACAATACCGACAAGCTCAAGATAATGGCTCAGCACTACGCCAAGGGCTTTTATGAGAAATTCGGCTTCGTGCAGTGCTCCGAGCCGTTTGACGACGACGGTATCGAGCATATCAATATGATATTGGAGGTCAAGAAATAAAACGCCGTAAGGATATCAACGGTTGATTTTTCCGCGAAAAAGTGTTATAATAAGGTAACACATCAAGGGAGGACATCATATGAGCGTATGGGATATCATACTGATCTGTCTGGCAGCGGCGGCAATAATTTATTTTGCCGTTATCTCCGTGATTTTGCGCGTAAGAGCGAAAAAGGCGGGCATTATCCGCGTGAAACGTCCTGTGAAAACCGAAAGTTTTGTAATTATGGTTGTATGTGCCGCGCTGAGTATCATGGTAGTGATTGCAAGAGCGGTCGATTGCGCTGAATACAAAAAGACAATGGGCGACGTGCAAAGGCTCGGGTTTCAAAGATTTCATAAGGAATATTACAACTGGGACGTCACGCCCATTCCTCCCGTGGACGAGCAGTCCTCGACTGAAGAGCTGTTTGCCGAGTATCGGAAAAAGTACGACCGAGAACGTCATGCGATGGAGATTCAGGCGTGTTCCGCGATTTTCTTTACGGCGTCAGCCCTGCTCAACGGCGCGTACATAACCAAACAAGGCGTATACATGTTCGGCGATATAAAGCCGAAAGAAACCGCCGCCAAAATCGAGGACGGAATGCTCTGCTTCCAATCCCAAGGCAAGCACGAATACACAATGCTGAAGCTCCCTGCAAGCGAGGAAAATCTCCGTCTGTATTCGGAATTTATCACCGAGGGCAAAGCGTAGAAGGAAATATAAATAACGTAACGGGAGGAAACAACCATGATACTTACGATAGACGTAGGCAACACCAATACGCAATTCGGCGGATTTGACGACAGCGAACAGCTTGTTTTCGAGTCGCGCATTTCCACGGACTGGGCGAGGATGGAGGATCAGTACGCGATATCGCTCGCGGATATCCTGCGGCTGTACGATATACGTTTCGGGGAGATAGACGGCGCGATATTGTCGTCGGTAGTGCCGCCCGTAACGGGACAGCTCCGCGCCGCCGTTGAGAAAATATGCGGCTGCAAGGTAATGACGGTAGGTCCCGGGTTAAAGACGGGATTGAACATAAAGATCGACGAGCCCGCGTCTCTCGGCGCGGATATGGCGGCGGTAGCGGTGGGCGCTAAGGAGCGCTATCCCCTGCCCGCTATCGTTATAGACCTCGGCACCGCGACAAAGATACTCGCCGTTGACAAGACGGGCGCGTTCATCGGCGGTATCATTGCTCCCGGCGTGAAGATATCCGCGGAAGCTCTCGCGGCGAAAACCGCCGCGCTGCCGCTTATCGGAGTAACGAACGAGCCCATAAAAAAGGTGATCGGTACCAACACCATCGACTGTATGCGGTCGGGTCTGCTCAACGGCACGGCATATATGCTGGACGGAATGATAGAGAGCTTCGAGCGCGAGATTGGCGAAAAGTGTACCGTCGTCGCGACGGGCGGATTCTCCGCCGCTATAAAGCCTCTTTGCAAGACCGACTTTATCCTGGATGAAAACCTGATACTGGAGGGCTTGCTGGAGATATACAAGAAGAACAAGTAACCGTTGACCGGCGATGCATCGGCAAAGGAGTAATTATGGATTTCAATTTCAAATTGAAAGAACCGCGTAAATCCAACTGGAATAAAAAGAAAACGCAGACCGTTGTCGGAATGGGAATGCTCACCGCGCTTGTTGCAGTGCTTCAGGTGTTTGCGAGCGGTATCAGATTAGGCCCGTTCAGCATTACGCTCACGCTTGTACCGATCATAATCGGCGCGGCTCTGTATGGCTGGAAAGCGGGCGCATTGCTCGGATTCGTATTCGGAGCTATCGTGATGTTCACGCCCGACGTCGCCGCGTTTATGGCAATAAGCGTTCCCGCGACGCTGGTTACGGTGCTGCTTAAAGGCACGCTCGCGGGCTTGTGCGCGGGACTTCTCTACTCTCTGATAGAAAAGAAAAACCGCACCGCTGCGGTCATAGTATCGGGAATAGCCGCGCCGATAGTCAATACGGGAGTTTTCCTGCTCGGCTGCTTTATGTTCTTCATGGAGATAGTTCACGGATTGGCTGCCGCATGGGCTGCCGAAAAAGGTATAGCGGAAAACGTACTGCTGTATGTAATAGTCGGCATGGTAGGCTGGAATTTCCTTGTCGAGCTTGCGATAAATCTGATGTTAAGCTCGGCGATCGTGTTTATTATCAAGCTGGTCAAGGGCAGAATAAAAGCAATATAACTAAAAACTCCTCTAAGAGGGGGGGAGAGGATGCGGGGGCTCCGCCCCCACTCCCTGCCAAAGGGGCTTCGCCCCTTTGGAAACCCCATTTTTTAAGACTTTTTCTACAGACTGACCGCGCCCTTGCAAGGCGCGGTTCGAATTTATAACGGTATGATCGTGCTCTTGAAAGCAGCCGATCACAGCTTGATGTTGCAGACCCTCGTTATCTGTTTTGGGATAGGGCTGTTGGTGGCGGTCACGGGCTCGACAAGCTCAAAGCTTGAACCGTTGTATACAAATGTTGAGTCGTTCCACGGTATTCCCGTTATGAACGTGACGTATGTGCCGCCGATTATTTGCAGCCTGCCCTTTTGGTAGGCCTCCCAAGCGTCGGGAACCAGGGTACAGATCAGCTTGTCGGAGCAGATGAGCTCCGCCAGCTCCTCGCTCGGAGAGACACCCGCGAGTGCGCAGAACTCCCCGCTTTTCTCGTCGTACATATACGGCTCAAAGCAATCCCAGCCGTATCCGCCAAGCAGCAGTCCGTTATAGATCGAAAACGGGCAGCCCGACAGCTCCGTCTTGGGCTTGCCGTCCTTGAACGAGCAGATCGCTCCGCGTTGACTTGCCTGATTGTGTCCGAAGTTGAACATCGCGAAAATGCTGCCGCCGCCGCAGGACATAAGCTCGAACCCGCCGTAGTCCTGAGAGATCGCGTCGTACAGAATATGCGCCTCGCCGTCGGCGTTGACGTAAACGGGAATATAACACCGACCGGAGCCCGACCAATCCTGCCACTCCAGATGCAGAGCGGTGCGCAGCATAATAAGGTTCCCGTCGACCGTCTTATAGGATTTCAGCGTTTCGGTTTTCAGAGCTATCTCGGGCGCGGCGGTCTCGTCGATATAATCTCGCAGCTGATGAGCGCGGTTGTGCATCTCGTATTCTTCGTTAAGAACAAGCTCGCCGTTTTCGTATCTGTACATTTCCGACAGCTCCTCGACGACGTCCGAGTACAAATAAGAGCTCTTGTACGCCTCGACAGCCTTTTCGACAGCGGACACGTCCGCCTGCGGGAACGAGAGCTCGCTTATATACGAGCAGCCGCAAAGTTCTATGTCCTCGAAATCGGTTATGTAGTCCGCGATCTTGAAGTTGTCGGGAAGCACGACCTCCCTTTCCTCCGACGGAGTGTCGGGCGCGGCGTCTGCGGAGCCTTGCGGCGAGTTTTCGGGGGAGATGCCCGAGCTTGTTGAGCTTGAAGTGCTTATCGAAGCCGATGACTCGGACGAGCTTGAGCTGTTCGATGAACTCGCTGAACTCGAAGAGCTTTCGGATTCGGGAAAGCTGTCCTCATGTGTGTTGTTGCAGGCTGTTAGTATCAGCATAAGCGCCGCTGCTGCAAACGCTGCGTATCTTTTCATTATGTGCTCCTTCCTATTATGTTGAAACGTAGTAGCTTCCGTCCATTCCGCGCGTTACGTGTCCGAATAGCTCGAGATTGGTTATCGTTTCGGAGAGCGCGGAGTATTCCATTCCGCAGCGCTCCACGAGCTCGTCCATTCCCGCGGGCTTCTCGGCGATGGCTTTCAGTACCGCCGCCTCGTCGGGCTGCAGCCCCGTGAGGATATCCTCGATCGCCGACTTGGGGATTTCGGCGGGCGGTGCGGCTTTGGCGGACTTTTTTTCGGCAGGTTGCGGCTTACGGGTCTCCTCCTTGGATAGCTCCTCCGGCTCATCAAGCATATTCAGAATGCGCTCTCTGTCCGAGTAGTCGGAGAGCAGACGCTCAACGATATCGGTATACCCGAACACGGGCACGGCGCCCTCACGCAGCAGCGGAACAACGCCGCTGTACCGCTTGGAGAAGATGTCGTGCGGCGGTATGCAGAACACCTCGCGTCCCTGATCTATGGCGTGTGCCGCAGTCAGTAGCGAGCCGCTTTTCTCGCCCGCCTCAATGATGAGAGTGCCCGAACAGAGCCCCGATATTATGCGGTTCCTGTGGCGGAAGTAAGCGGCATACGTTCTTGCCGTCGGGAGCAGCTCGCTGATAACAGCGCCGCCGTTGTCGACTATATCGCGCTTCAGCTGCGCGTTTTCGGCGGGATAGTTTACAAGTATGCCGCACCCGAGCACGCCTATCGTGCGCCCGTGACCCATCAATGCCGCGCGGTGAGCGGCGCTGTCCGCGCCTACCGCGAGACCGCTGACTATCGCGATGCCCATCTTGGCGAGCGGCGTCAGAATGCCCTCGGCTGCCGCTCTGCCGTAGTCGGAGACGTTCCTCGCGCCCACCGCGGCGATCGCCGTCTGTTCGTTCAGCCCCTCGAGACTGCCCGCCGTGAACAGCAGTATCGGAGGATCTACGATTTCGCGCAGGGCGTTCGGATACTCGTCGTCATCGAGCGTCACTATGCGGATACCGTTCTTGCTGCACATCTCCAGAATAGGTCTTATGGCGCTCATGCGCACCTGCTCGGCGCGCTTTCGCTCCTTCTCGTTCAGAAACGGGAACTGCCCGTCGCGCACCATTTTTGAGGCAGCCGTCGCGTCTCCGCCGCACTGCGCCAGTATTTCGTTGGTTTTGGGGTTGTAGGGCTGCATTACCATAAGCAGCCACAACCAGACCTCAACGGGACTTTTCGCCATATTTATCCCTCCGTTTTACCAAATTTCTCTTGCCACGGCAACTGCCTGCGCCGCTAAGAACGCGACCGAATACCCCGTCGCAAAAAGCGAGAATATCCATTCAGCCGGTAAACCGTCAATACCCATTCCGGATAATGCGCCAATATCATATTTTAGAAATATGAACGATAAAATGTTCACGAGCAGACTTAATATCAGCGCGGGGAGCGTACCGCAAAGAATATACCGCCTTGCCGAAATACCGTACCGCCGCTCCATGCCTCTGCGCGAAAACTTAGCCGCGAGCGTATGCGCGATAAGCACCGCCGCAGCGGCAAGCATAAACGGCAGCGTATACCTTATCAGCGGCAGAAGAAAACACTGAGCCGAGCCGATAACGATGACCGACAGATTACCGAAAACGATAAGCAAAATTATTGCGTTCTTTTTGTTCATATGCCCCTCACTCCCGCTGAATATAGTTATATATGTCCCTTATTTCATTCGGGCAGTCCGTAGAACAAGCCGATAAAAAATATACTCGCCGCTGAAGCAAAATGCGCAAATCACGCCGACAGGATTTGTGCGTTTTGCTTCAGCGGCGAGTTAATAAATCAGAGCTTGTCGGTTTTCATCTCCGCCGCGATCTTTTTGCCCTCGGCAGAATTCAGGAATTTGTTGTAGTTATCGGTTGCAATGCGGATAAAGTCTTGGTCGTTTGCTTTTTCCGGCGGGATGTACGGCTTGCCGGGTGTGCGGTTGCGCAGATTGAACTGCTTCATCGAGCTCTTGAGCACCTCGGCGTTTTTGGATATCTCGACCGTCATTGCCGCGGTTTCCTCGCTGGAAGCGGCGTTGGTGGATACCACCCTGGATATCTCATCGATCTCACGTTCGATACCGCTCATGTTCTCTTGCTGCTTTGCGCCGGAATCGGCGATATTGGCCGAGACGTCGATGATCTGCTCAAGAGAATTCATTATCGTTTCAAAAGCCGTATATGTCTCATCGGAAATCTGACTGCCGCGCTTTGCCTTGTTGATCGTATCGTCAACGAGCATTTTAGTCTGTGCCGCGGAAGCCTTGCTGTTGTCCGCCAGGTCTTTGATCGACGAGGCTACCACCGCAAAGCTCTTGCCCGCTTCGCCTGCGCGTTTCGCTTCAATAGTAGCGTTAATGGCAAGCAAATTGGTTTGATTCGCAAGAGACTCGATATTGGCGATAACTCCCGAAATCTTTTCGGAAGCGTTATTGATAGCCTGCATAGCGTCGACCAGCTCCTGCATTTTCTCCTTGCTTACCACGACTTCGTTGCGGATAGCGTCGGACAAATCGCTTGCGTGAGCGGCTGCCTCGGCATTTTCTTTAACAAGCTTGTTTGTGATGCTGATATTCGCTTGGAAATCGCTGATGGCAGTCGCTTGTTTGGTGCAGCTTTCCGCCAGAAGTCTCGCAGCCGAGGCAATGGAATCGGTGCCTTCGGTCACGGAATCGGCGATCTGGGATATTTGCGCGAACATTATGTCGTTGCTCTGAACCATTTTGTACAGGCTCTTTCCGAGGCTGTCCTCGCTTGACCTGATGTTGACATATGCCGTCATATCGCCGTCCGCCACCTTGCGCACGACGTTGACGTTTTCCTTGATGTTTTCGGACATAACGGTAAACGACTTTATCATGCGCTGTATTTCCTCAAGCTGAATATCGAGAGACGTATGTATAGATTCGATGTTGTCCGAACCCGTGGAAAGAGTTTCAGCCCATTCCGCTACCGCAACAACGGGAACGGCAATGTTGTTCGCCATTTTTTTGGATATCAGCAGAGAATACGCAAGCATTGCTACAAAAAGAACCAATCCCGCTATTGTGCTGGTTTCGATGACCGTCGTAACGACCTTTCCCGCTTTTTCCGTCATTTCAACATATTTTACGGAGATCTCGTTCAATTTATCGGTCAGCGCGGTGAGGGCGGGATAAACGACTATGTCGATCTGATCCTGTGCGGCTTCGTTATCGGTCGCACTGAGGCTCACTACCTGTGCCTCTTTGTTCTTTAAGTCGTCGTACAGGGTCTGCGCTGCCGCTATCAAAGAACGCACATCCTCCGATTCCTCGGCGGACGCTGCGACAAGAGAATTAAACTGAGGAGTAGACGTGTCGAGTGAGCGGTTTGCGACCCCGTCGTATACGATATTGTCTACCTCACGGTAGATCTTGTTCGCTTCTATGATCGAGTTTGATGTTCTCGCTATATTGTCGCTGAATTCTATCTCGGTTCGCTGGCATACTCCGATAAAAATCATCGCAACGGTGAAAAAAACGGTAAGGAATAGTCCTCCCGCAAGAATCAATAGATTTCCACGTCTGATACTGCTTCTGATTGTTTCACTTTTTTTCATAATATTAACCTCACAATTCTCCGTTTTTTCGGTAGAGAATCGTTGTCGTCCGGCCGGCGAAAACGATTGGCGAACAGAAATAATTTTAAAATCGATGTTTTGCATTGCCAAGGCATTACAAAAAAACCATTTGTATTTCATTATTTTTATTCACCTAATATTATACATCAAATTTGCGCTTTTTTCAAGCGCAATTTAGAGTTAAAGTTGACAAATTTTTCATGTTTTTTTAGCGTTTATGACAAAAGCATACGATCGTATTAAGGAAACGAAAAACGCAGACTGTCGATAAACCCTCATCTACTTCGTCAACGGCTTGTTCGGCAGCCATTAAGGCTAGCCGACAAGCCGTTTCCTCGTATCTGAGGGCTTCTCGACAGTCTGAGAAATGCGAGTTAAATGATTTTTTCTACAGACTGACGGTTTTCCCCGCCGCAAACGGGGAAAACCGCATAAAACAGAGTATGAGGTTTCAAAATAACCGATCTAATCGGGATCTTGTTCCACAAACCGCCATGACAGCTCTATCAGGTACGCCGCCGAATAGATCGTCAATCCCAGTGAGCACAATGTTCCCGGAAATACCATATTACCTCCCTCAATATTGAACATTACAATAATTCCGAGAACGCTCAGCGCCGCGGGAGGCAATGCCGCATACAGCACATACCGCTTCGCCGAAATGCCGTATCGACGGTTGAATAGCTTATAAACGTGCATGGACAGCCTGCTCTGCTCTATATAAAAAACAATGCCGACCAACGACGCAAACAAGCCAAAGGAAAAAATCAGCAGTATTATTGCCATACCGCTAAGCAGTGTGGCGATAATATTCAGGACAACAAGCAAAGCTACTGCGGTCGTTTTGTTCATTATATTTTCCTTTCGGTCAAATGACAATTATACATCGCCCTTATAAATTTTATCCGTTTCGAGGACTACCGCCGTAATTATTATGTATACGGTCGAATACCCCGCTGCAAAGATTAAAAGCGGGTATTCCAGCGGTATCATGTCTATTGACGGCAGCAGTAACGTTGTAAAACCGGCTTGCGTGAGAACAAATACCACCGCTAACGCAGCAAAATTTATCAGGGCGGCGGGCAGAGCGCCGTATAAAATGTACCGCCCCGCCGATATTCCGTACTTACGCCAAAAGCGGCGGCAGGAGAACTTCGTTGCAATTATGTGCAGAACGAGAACCGCAATTATCACGGGCAGAAACCACATTATCGACATAAGCATTAACTGCGCCGCCCCTACGGCAATAATGAGCATATTGCCGAAAGCTATAAGCATTGCTATCGCGTTGTCTTTTCCCATTCTGTGCTCCTCTTTCTGCTAACGGCATACGAAATCCCCATGACCGCCGAAAGCACTGCCGCGTAACCGACCGTGTAGCCCCCTAAGGATATCGCGCCGAGAGCCAAAAACACCCCGTCCCAATCGCCGATCAAATAAGCCGCGGCAAATAACAGTACCGCAATGGCAAGCATTGGCAAAACATTCAGCAGCGCGTATTTCGGCGCGGAAAGCTCGTATTTCCGTTTGTAGCGCTTAGCCGCATGGGTCGAGCAGACAGCGTGCAGCAAAGCGAAAATGCTCACCGCGATCACCACCGCGCCGGCGCCCCAATCATCTCCCAGCCAAGCCATAAGGAAAATCATAGGGGTGCCGACGACTATCGCGAAAACTGCGCTTAAAACGCCCAACAGGATCATTGCGGTTTTCTTTTTCATAACGAACTCCTTGTTGCAGCGGTATATGTTGAATGTGAGTTACACTTTAAATACTGCGCTCGTGAACGCGGGCAGGGTCAGTCCGCCGAGCTGCTGCTTTTCGCCCGTGAGGAGATTTTCCGCCTCTCCGCCCATATTCAGGTTGAACGTGAACGGCGCGCCGTCCGCGTTGATAACGGTAAGCAGGGTCTCACCGTCCGCAGAGCGCGAGAACGCGTACTGCCTGTTCGTGAGCTGTACCTGCTTGTAGTCGCCCATCGCTGCTGCGGGGTGGTTCTTTTCGATCTCGGCGAGAGACTTGATGTGCTCGGAGAGGTCGCGGTGTCCCTCGGATTTCATCTTCTCAAGGTCGAACTCGGGACGGAGAGCGTCGTCGCCGCCTCCGCGCTTATCGCCCTCGATACCGAATTCGCTGCCGTAGTATACGGACGGAATGCCCGGCATCATAAACATCAGAGTGTAGATAAGCGGCAGGTGCTCCTTGGTGCGGAGGATAGTCGCAACGCGCGTTACGTCGTGGTTGTCGACGAATGTGTACAGGTGCTTTCCTCTGTAGAGGCACCAGTTTTCGCTTCCGAACTGGCGGTTTATCGAGTGCGCGATCTCGAACATATTCATATCGTTGAAGCTCGAGAACAAGCCCTTATAGCACTCGTAGTTGGTAACGGAATCGAGCATCTGGTCGTTCATCCACATATTGTAATCGCCGTGGAGGGTCTCGCCGAGCAGGAAGAAGTCCTCGCTGAGCCACTTGCAGTGACCGCGCAGCTCGCGCAGGAAGTTATGGTCGAGGCAGTACGCAACGTCAAGACGCAGACCGTCAATGCCGAATTCGTTCTTCCAGCCCGTGATAACGTCCTTTAAATATTGCTTTACTTCGCCGTTGTAGAGGTTGAGCTTTACAAGCTCGTAGTGACCCTCCCAGCCCTCGTAGTAGAAGCCGTCGTTGTAGCAGGAGTTGCCCTCGCGAACGTGGAACCAGTCCTTTTTGCCGCTTCCGAGCTTATGCTCGCGCACGTCCTTGAAGTGAACGAAATCGCGCCCTACATGATTGAATACGCCGTCGAGAACTACCCTGATGCCGTTCTCATGGAGCGCATCGCAGACCTTTTTGAAGTCCTCGTTGGTGCCGAGACGGCGGTCGACGGTCTTGTAGTCGATGGTGTCGTAGCCGTGTGCTACGCTCTCGAATATCGGCCCGAAATAGATCGCGTTGCAGCCGAGCTCCTTGATGTGGGGGATATCGTCGATAAGCTTAAGTATCTTGTGGGTCGGCTCGCTCGACTGATCGTTGGTTCGCGGGCACCCGAAGTACCCGATGGGATAAATGTGATAGAACACCGCGTTTTCATACCATTTCATAGTGATTACCTCTTATTTCGTTTTTTTAACAGCTGTATTATTGCTCCCCAATTAAATATTTGCCGTATTTTAGGCTTATTTTCGGCGTTTTCTCTGCCGGAGGCGGGGAAAACGCCGAAAATCCCTGAAAAGTTTAATCGGAAGATCAATATGTGTTTATACAGCAGCCCTTTTCGGGGCAAAGTTGTCAAAATAATTATACCATATTGTTGGCGGTTTGTCAATGTTTTTGTGCAAAATGTCTAAAATAAAACTTTCTTTTGTTGCATAACTGAAAAAATTATACTAAAGTATTGAAAATTGTTTCATAAAATGCTATAATATATTGAGTAAGTTATTTCACTTAGGATACATAATTCAATAAAAAGAAATGTAAGGCGGCAACCTTTTTCGGTTTTCCGACATTGTTACCTTAGATTTTATTTTTTTGCTTTCTAAGGTAACTTGGAGGTGGTTTTTTGATGACGCGCATCTTTGGCGGGATTTCGGCGTTGATGTTGGCACTGTTTATTTTTCTGACGGCGTTTACGCCGAGCTTTGCATCGGCGGATGATACGAAAACTTATGTTGTGGGCGTCTGCGGAAAATTCGGCGTTATACGAACGAACACGGGTATATCCGGGCTTGCCTGCGATTATGTCGATCAGTTCGCGAAATATACCGGGAACCGCTTTACGTACATAGACGGTATGCCGGGTGAGCTGTTCGATATGCTCCGCGACGGCGAGATCGATCTGATTCCCTGCGTTTCGGAGCGGGAGCTCGAGCTGTACGGCGGCAACGAGTTTGCCACAGCGGGCTTTTCGCTGATAACGAAATTCAGCGCCATTTACGTATACGACAAGGGCGAACAAAGCGCGGTGTCGTTTAACGACACCCTTGCCGTGCGCAGTATGCGCATAGGATATCTGCCGGAGGACGAGGGCGACTTTTTCCGCGGCGGGAAGTTCGTCAAGAGCGAACTCGAAAACGCGCAGTTCGTCAAGTACAACACCGAGGCTACGATGAAGGCGGATTTCATTTCGGGAAAGCTGGACGCGGTGGCTAAGAACTGCTTCCGCCCGTGGGAGGACGAGACGATAGTTTACCAGTTCGATACGGAGTCGTGCTATTTCGTGACCCGCGCGGACGACACCGCCCTTGCCGCGGACATAGCGGGCGCAATGTCCAAGCTGTTTATGAACTACCCGTCGTTCCCGGGAGACACGTATCAGAAAAACATCTCCGTTTACGGCTCGCAGAAGTATGCCTACTCCGACGCCGAACACAGCTTCCTCAACAATACCGACCGGATAGTTATAGCCTTTAATCTCAGCTCGGATACTACCTCGTCTTACGACCCGTCGACCGAAAAGCTCACGGGCATTGCCGGAACGATCATGGATCGTATATCGGAGAGCACGGGGCTTGAGATGAAGGTCAGGGCTTACAACTCTCTTACCGACTGTATGAACGCGATGGCAGCCGAGGAGGCGGATATCGTTTTCGGCGGCATTCCCCCGAGCGGGATAGACGGCTATTCGGGGTACTTTGTCTCCGCGCCCGTTACGCGCTCGCCGATGGTCATCGCGGGCAGGGCGGAGTCGGAGTTCACCGAGACCTCCGATATCGCGATAGCGAGCAGTGAGATCGAGGTCATAAAGTACCTCGAGCGTTTCCATTCGCAGGCGGGTATCTCCCGATACTCCACCAATCTGATAGCGTGCGAGATGGTGGACAAGGGACGCGAGAGCTTTGTGTGTATGGACTGTCAGGACGCGATCTACCTGAAAACCACGCAGTATGAAGAGATGCACATATTTGACGTGCTGCCGGTATTTCGCTCGGAGTGCTTCGCGATAACGCGGCGTTATGACGAGCTGAGAAGCATTATGGAAAAGTCGATAGCGCACATCAACGGCAATGAGTCTATCGTTGACATTTACACTATTATAAATTCCGCGGACGTTACGACCGACGGGAACGATATGAACATCTGGCTCATAGTCGGTGGATTTGTGATACTCGCGGGAGCGCTCGCGGTGTTTATCGTGCTCGCAACGCTAAAGAGCCGCCGCATCGCCGGGGTAGACACTCTCACGGGCGGACGCACCAAGCGCAAATATATGACCGATTCGGAAAAGGTGCTTAAGAAGTCGAGCCCCGATAAATGGGCGGCGGTCGTTTTTGATATCGACAAGTTCAAGTTTATCAACGATCATCTCGGTTACGCCGAGGGTGACCGTATGCTCGAGCGGCTGTATAAGACGATCGGCGATCATATGGAGCAGGGCGAGGTCTATGCGCGCATTTCGGACGATAACTTCGCCTGCACGATAAGGAATGCAACCGATACCGATATCGAAAACAGGATAAACAGTATCTTTACCGAGTTTGAACGCCGAAACTCGCTGTTCGTGTCCTATCCCGTGCTGTTCAGCGCGGGCGTGTGCAGACTCGGACAGTGCGTTGACAAATACGATATGGTTGACTTCAACGTCGCTATCGACCGCTGCAACATCGCAAAGAGGACGATAAAGGGCAGACACAGCAACGCGATAGCGTTCTACGACGGTAAGGTGCGCGACGACGCCCTGCGCGAAAAGGACTACGAGAACGTTATGCCGACCGCGCTCAAGGAGCACGAGTTTATGTGCTACATTCAGCCTAAGTACGGCACGCAGTCGAAGCATATCGAGGGCGGCGAAGCGCTTATCCGCTGGAACAGCAAGGAGTACGGATTTGTATTTCCCGACAGGTTCGTTCCGATAGCGGAGAAGAACGGCTTTGTTGTGGAGCTTGATTTCTTCATTCTCGAGGAGGTCTGCAAGGCGATGCGGCGCTGGATTAACAGAGGGCTTACGCCCGTTGTGATCTCGGTCAACCAGTCGCGTCTGCACCTCAACAACGACGACTATATCTGGCGTCTGCGCGAGATAGTCGACAAGTACGAGATACCGTATGAGTATATCGAGCTGGAGCTGACCGAGAGCGTGTTCACGGATAACGCCGATCTGATGCTCCGGGTGATGCAGAAGCTGCACGATATCGGCTTTAAGCTGTCGATAGACGATTTCGGGTCGGGCTATTCCTCGCTGAATATGCTTAAGGATATCCCCGCCGACGTGGTAAAGATAGACCGCGAGTTCTTCAGTGACACGGTCAATTCTCAAAAGGGCAGAGCCGTTATTTCGACGGTAGTCGATCTGGCGAATAACCTCAATATGCGGGTCATATCCGAGGGCGTCGAGACCGTCGAGCAGGTAAACTTTTTGCAGGATATCGAGTGTCATATGGTGCAGGGCTATTATTTCGCGAAGCCTATGACCATAAAAGACTTTGAGGAGCTGTGGGAAAAGGATATTGAAGCCGCTGCCGAAGAAAGAAGGGCGGCTCAGCCGGAAGAGATCAACGCATAATTATTCAGTGCCGCCCGCCAGTGCGGCACTGTCGATAAACCCTCATCTGTTTCGTCAACTGCTTGTTCGGCAGCCATTAAGGCTGACCGACAAGCAGTTTTCTCGTATCTGAGGGCTTCTCGTGAATGTGGACTTTTCCACAAACCGGCACTCAAAATGAAAAATGGATTAAATCAGCGATTCCTTAATTGGCGGAGCAACAAAAAATGTTGCGAAGCGAGACAATACCGTTACTTTTTTCACATTCCCGAAATAATACCCAAAAACTATTTACCTTTCCCTCGGTTTTGACAAGTTTTTTTGTGCAAATCTCCTAAAATTCAACAACTACTTGACATTGCGATTGTAATAAGTTATAATTAACATAGGAGCGGTTTCTTATTTACAAAGGGGTGAGCGGAAATGGAAAATAACTTGTTGGAAGAGATCAGAAAAGCGCAGCAGGAGATAAAGCGCCTTAAGTTGTCTCTTCGGGCGGAAAAACTGCGAACCAAAATATCTTCGGAATACACCAATTTCGGCTTGTGGGAATACGACATTGCAACGGATATTTGCTATCAATATAAAAAACTCAGCGGAAGATACGAGGATAATCTCGAGCCTATCGTGCATTTCCGCGACTCGATAATCAGCTGGGGCATCGTCTGCACGGAGGATCTTCCTGCGTTCAACCGTTTCTGCGACGCTATGGCGCGCGGCGACAAGGAGATCACCTGCGATATCCGGGCGATGAACGACAACTACGAGATGATATGGCTGCGCTATGAGGGAAAGACCGCCTATGACGACGACGGCAAGCCCGTAAAGGTCATAGGGCGCACTATCGATATAACAGATGAAAAGGGCGGCGCCGAGACCTCTGCCGAGGGCAAGGATCCGCTGACAGGTACGTATTCTCCGCAGCTGTTCCGTGACTGCGTGCTTGAGCGGCGCAACGGCGTGAACCGCTACAAGGACGCGGCGCTGATCTCGGTCGGCATCGATAAGTTCCGCGAGGTCATGGCGGAACAGGGCACGGAGTATTCCGACTATGTACAGAAAACCGTTTCCAAGATGCTTGAGGATATCAGGTCTTTAGAGCATGACGGAATTATATCGCGCGTGCGCGACGGCGAATTTCTGATATACCTGAGCTTTACGAATATAGCGGCGCTGAATGATACGGCGCGGCGCATTATCAGGACGATCGGCGATTATATCTTTGAAGGCGTTTCCGTTACGGTAAGCGTCGGGTTGTCGCTGTTCAAGAACGGGCGCAGGCTCGACGAGGTTTACAGCGAATCCTCCGCGGCGCTTGCAGAGGCGCAGAAGAGCGGCGGTGCGTGCTTCATGCACTACTCCGCGGCGATGTCCGCAAAAAAGACCTCTAATACGTCCGCCGAAGCCGCGAACCTGTCCGGCGGCGCGGCTAAGGTATACGACTTGATAATCAGAGCGTTCTGCAATGAGAACGAGCGTCCCGAGCTGCTCAAGTCGGCGTTCCGTGCGGCGGGGCAGTGCCTCGGCGCGTCCAATATCTATGTGTTTAACAGTGATAACGGCAAATTCCGCCGTTATATGACTTATAGTGCCACGGGAATTGACGCGGAAAAGTGCCCGTGCATTGTTCAGAGCTGCTCCGACGAGGATATCCGCAGGATATTCGCGGGCAGGAATAAGCTCCGTCTGCATACTGCGGGCGAGAAGATAAACGGCTTGTCGCTGGGCAACGGCGCGGTTTGTGCAGAGTGCCGTGCGATACGCTGCAACGGCGAGGTCGCGGAGTATTTCGCGGTAGTGTTCGACAGCGGATTTGAACTGTCCGCGCAGGACTTGGACATTATTGACGGGCTCGCGAACGCGTTGTCCGAGATGTACACCATGTATATGGAAAACAGGGCGGGAGCACGGAACAGCCGTTTCAAGAGCACGATAATAAGCAACCACCGTATGGAGGGCTTTACGATAATCCCCGGCTCGTTTGAGGTGGATTTAGTTGGAAAAAACGCCGCCGATCACTACGGTATGCGTTCCGGAGACGTTTGCTACAAGAAGATGCGCGGGCGCAGCGAGCCTTGCGTGAATTGTCCCGCGTTACAGCTTGACCGCACGGATAAGCTGTTCGCGTCGTCGGCGTATTATGATGAAAACGACCGCCGCTGGCTGGACGTTACCGCCTCGGTCGAGGAGAACTCAAACGGCGAGCGCCGCTATGTGATAAGTTCCACCGATATCACCGACTGTCTCGGAAAGATACAGATGTCCGATTCGCTGACGGGCGTGATGACGTTCGACGTGTTTACCGCGGAGGCGCTCAAGCTCACGTCTTCTAATACCGATAACGAAACCGGCAGATTTGTCGCGGTAGTAAACGTTGCGGATTTCCGCAGGATAAACGAGGAAAAGGGCTATGAGACGGGCAACTCGATACTCGTAGCGATAGCGGATATAATGCAGCGCTGCATCGGAAACGGAGAGCTGCTCGGGCGTTCGGAGGGCTCGCGCTTCGCGGCTCTTTTCAAAAATGTTGACGCCGACGAGCTGATCGCGAGATTGTATCTGATGATGAACAGCATACAGAAGCAGATATACGAAAAGCTCCATACCCAGATATATCTGTTGGTGGGTGTATGTGATATGAACGAAGACCCCGTTGGTGTTATGGGCGCGCTCGACAGAGCGATAATCGCCCAGAAAACCATTCGCGACAGGGCGTACTATCACGAGAACCTTGTGGTATTCTATGACGGGGCGATGCGCGAGAAGATAAAAGAGCGCCGTCACATAGAGGCGAATATGATAACCGCGCTTGAAAACGACGAGTTCAAAGTTTTCTATCAGCCTAAGGTCAACATCGAGACGGGCAGGGTAGTCGGCGCGGAGGCGCTGGTGCGCTGGATAAGACCCGACGGCGAGATCATCTCTCCGGGCAAGTTTGTGCCTATCTTCGAGGAGAACGGCTTTATCACCGAGATGGACTTCGCGATCTACCGCAGTGCTGTCGCGGATATGCGGCGCTGGCTGCGCGAGGGTCTGGAGGTGCCGCTGGTTTCGCTGAACGTGTCGCGCCACCATCTCGCGGACGACAACTTCTGCGAGAAGCTGAACGCGCTCGTGGACAATCTCGGCGTTCCGCACGAGCTTATCGAGCTTGAGATAACCGAGAGCCTGCTCACCGAGCACCTTGATAAGCTGGTCGAGACGGTGACGTGGTTCAAAGATCGCGGGTTCAGAATATCCGTTGACGACTTCGGGTCGGGATATTCCTCGCTCAATCTGATAACGATGCTGCCGTTCGATACGCTCAAGATCGACGGAGGATTCTTCCTCCGCAACGACCTTACCGAGAAGAACAAGAAGGTAATCACATCCGTTGTGACGCTGGCTAAGAGCCTCAACCTCGCGACGGTCTCCGAGGGCGTTGAAACGCAGGTTCAGGTTGATTTCCTGAAAGACCTCGGCTGTGATATGATACAGGGCTTCTTCTACTACAAGCCGATGCCGAGCGAGGATTTCCACAAGCTGTTGATGAGCAGCATGGAAGCTTCAAAGACCGAATAAAACCAAAAGCCGCCGATGTTAAAGTCGGCGGCTTGGTAATGTTTGCGTGTTTTATGACGGGGTGATGAATCTGAATTATAGCAGCTTGTACGAGTATGAAAAGTGCGCAAGCGGTATAATGCTCAAAAAGTTTCTTGCGGCGGGCGACGGCAGCGTGACCGATATTGTTATCCCGTCGGAGTATTCGGGCGAATCCGTAACGGAGATAGGATTTGAGGCGTTCGCCCGCTCGCGGTTTATAAGGGCGCTCGTTATCCCCGGGAGTGTGCAAAGGCTGGGCGGAGGAGCGTTCCGCGAGTGTACAAGCCTGGAGAGCGTCCGCGTTTCGGGAGGAATTCGGCAGCTCCCTGCGGCGGCGTTTTTCGGGTGTACGGCACTGAAAAGCGCGGAGCTTTGCGAGGGCGTTGAGGTTATCGGCAGCAACGCGTTCCGCAAATGCACGTCGCTGGAGAGTATAATGCTGCCAAAAAGCCTGTGGAGCATCGAAAGCTGCGCGTTTCTGGAGTCGCCGAAGCTGCCCGCCGAGATTGTGATGATGGGGCTCGCGGGCTCGACAGATTATACAAGACCATTCAGACGCTGCGTTGAATTTGATTGGGAAAACGCGCTGCGCCCCGACGTTTTCGGTCTCGCACTGAAATACGGCAGCTATGACAACGATCGAGATCTTGTGCTGCTCCAAATAGTAAAACAAGGTCTCACGGAGTATCTTATACTTGTTGAACGGGCGGGTTGGCTTGACGATAAAGACGAGGATCATATAGAAAAGATGATGTTGACCGCCATCTCGTTTGGACAAGCAGAGGCTGCGGCAATGCTGCTTGATTACAAAAGAACGCGTTTCGGCTTTGACGGAGGGGATAACTTTGAGTTGTAACGAGCTTTTCCGATTTACGGAGATAAAGGGCGGAGTATGTCTTGAGAAGTATCTGCAAAGGCAAAACTCCGCTATTGAGGAGGTAGTGGTGCCGTCCGAGCACAACGGGCTGCGCGTCCTCGCGATCGGTGACAGCGCGTTCTATAAGGCATACCACCTCAGACGCGTGACCATACCCGAGGGCGTGGTCAGGATAGGCTGGGAGGCGTTTTCCAATATGTTCGAGCTCGAGGAGATAAATATCCCCGGAAGCGTTGCGGAGATAGGCGAAGGCGCGTTCGCGTACTGCCTGCTGCTGAAGAACATCACGCTGCCGGAGGGAGTGCGGAGGATAGGAAAATACGCGTTCAACACCTGCGCGTATTTAAGCGATGTAGTCCTGCCGAAGAGCCTTGAGCTACTGGAAAGCGACGCGTTCTACGATTGCGCGAGGCTAAAGCGCGTTGCGTTTTTGAACCCGAACACCCGCATCGGCGGCAGTATGTTCCGAAATTGCACCGCGCTGTGCGCCGAAAACATACTTATGGGTCTGCTGTGCTCCGTTGATCTCACTGCGCCGCTCCCCGCGCGTCTGTACCGCGATATCCCCGATGAGCTTCCCGTTTTCGGTCAGACCGAGTATACCGAGACTATCCTGCGCCGTGATATCTTCGAGCTTGCGGTAAGGAACGGCTGTTTTCGCGGGGCGGAGTGCGGGGAGCTTTCGCGGCTCTTTGCCTTGGCGATCGAGTGCAGCCGCGGAGAGCTTATCCGAACGGCTGCCGAGGGCGGTCTGCTCTCTGATGCCGGAACTGTCGGGGAGCTTATCGATCGTGCCGCCGCGCATGGTCTGACCGAGCTCACCGCGTGGCTGCTTGACTTCAAGAACCGTACGTTCGGCTTTGACGGGAGAGAAGAATATGAGCTTTGAGACTCCGAGGCTTTTCGAATTCCGCAATATGGGCGACAGATGGTGCGAGCTGGTGCGCTATCTGCGCCCCGACGACGCGGAAATAACCGAGGTAAATGTGCCGCCGCTGTGGCACTTCCGTAAGGTGCGGAGTATCGCGGCAAAGGCGTTTCGGGGAGTCGTTCACCTGCGTTCCGTAAAGCTGCCGGATACCGTGGCGCTTATGGATATCGGGGTGTTTGAGGACTGCCGCGGTCTGGAAAACGTTGAGCTTCCGAGAGGACTGGAGATAACCAATAGTATGTTCAGGCGCTGCAATTCGCTGAAGCGCGTAGTTCTGCCCGACAGTATTGTCCTTATGCGCGGAAACACGTTTTTCGAGTGCGCTCAGCTTGAGGAGGTCGTGCTGCCGAGATCGGAGTGCATGCTCTACGACGGCGTGTTCGACGCGTGCCCGAAGCTCGGCAGCGTGGTTTTCCCCGACGGGTGCAAGGCAACGTTCGTTGGAAAAGCCTTCCGCGACTGTCCGCTGCTGCCGCCTGAGCTGACGATGTATATGCTTATCGGCGCCAATGACCTTGAGCAGCCTTTTAACTACAACGCCTTTTTCGATTGGGACACCGCGCTGCGCGGCGACATTTTTGAGCTCGCCTTAAAGCATAACAGCTTTGTCCACGTCTCTAAGCCCGACCTTTTCAGAAACATCATCGACCGCGGACTTGTCGAGCAGCTCGCTCTCGCCGAGGGAATGATCGATCGGGCTCTTCGCGAGACTCTGATCGACTATTCGGCGGCGTGCGGACAAACCGAGATCACCGCGAGGCTGCTCGGAAAAAACAACGTCGGTGCGGAGAAGTCAATCGCCGAAAAAATCGATGAAATGTTTGATCTGTGAACGTGTATTACTGCGCAACTGAGAATTAAAGTTTTTAACGTTTTTAACACGCTTTTCAACATTTTAAAGGGCGCTGCTGAGCAAAACAAGCCCTTTTTCGGGAAAATCGGTTGAAAACTCTGTCGAAATCCCAACTTTTCAACAGTTTTGACCACGCTTTCAACGGTTATTACCGTTAAAACTGTTGAAAGTTTTTAAGCCGCATCGTGCCGCGAAAAGACTTTTTTGCACATAAAAACAGCCGTAATTTCTATATGAATTTACGGCTTGTTATTTATTTGGACGCGTAGCCCGTGAGTAATTTCGGACAATATTTTCGTCTTTCGTATGCGACTGTCTCACTTATATGTTCGCGCGCGCCTCGTTGAGTATTCTCGCGTACTTCTCCATCTGAACGCGCGATATGATCTCGTTGCGGTCGTAGCTCTCCAGAAAATGCAGCAGCTCCTTGCTGCCGAGGCAAACGTAGTCGTTTTCGCGCAGGTTGAGCTTGAGCTTGGCGTTGCTGCTCGAAAAATACAGCACCGTATCGATCCAAACGTCCTCGCCCGCCGCGTTGAGTATGCTCTTGACGATATCGCGCTGGCGGCGCATCTGCTTTATCGGGTTGTCCATTTCCTGAGATGTGCTTTTTCCGCCGCGGTAGTACTTGCGCTGCTCCCACTTGTCGGCTTTCCAGCTCCCCTGGATAGTGCCCGAGTGGTTCTTCACCTCGACGATGATAAGCCCCTTGTGGCTGATTATCAGCATATCCAGCTCCGAGCGTCCGCGCTTATATCGCACGGGGAGGTTGCAGAAAATGATATTGTTTCCGTTTAAGTGTCGGACGGTCTTATACAGCTGCTTTTCGCCGCGCCTGCCGCTGTTCAGTACGTTGTACCGCCGCGCGAGCAGCATATATCCGACGTTGCACAAAAAGATGAGCCCGATCGCTACCAGCGCGATGATCTTCGTTTCATACAGCTTAAACGTCACAAATGCCACCAGCAGGAGCACGGGCATTACTCCGCAGATCACCTGAGCGACCAACAGTCCGGCTATTTTTTTGTTATTTTTGTTCTGGCATCTTATTACCTTGTTCATTATATTTCCCCCGTCCCCGCCGCGTATTTAGCGGCTTTTTCGGCGTGTATGACCGTCGTATCGTATACGGGCAGCGGCGAACTTTGCTCATCGATCAGCAGTCCTATCTCGGTGCAGCCGAGAATTACCGCCTCTGCGCCGCGCTCTTTCAGCTTTCCGATTATGTGCACATATTCCGCACGCGACACGGGCGAGATAACGCCGCGGCAGAGCTCGTCATATATAACGCGGTTCACCGTTTCGATATCCCCGTCATCGGGGACAAGCACGTCTATCCCCCGCTCCGTCAGATGCTCCTTGTAGAAGTCCTGCCGCATCGTATACTTGGTGCCGAGCAGCGCCGCGGTCTTTACGCCGTCCGCGAGAAGCGCTTCCGCTGTCGCATCGGCGATGTGCATTATCGGGATATCAACCGTCGACGATATTTCGGGCACGACCTTGTGCATGGTGTTGGTGCAGATGACGATAAAGTCCGCCCCCGCCGTACGCAGGCTTTGAGCCGCCGCGCTGAGAATCTCGGCGCTTTTCGCCCAATCTCCGTTTGCCTGGCACTCTTCGATCTCCGCGAAGTCCACGCTGTACATCACTATTTTAGCTGAGTGCAGCCCGCCGAGCATACGGCTGACCGTTTCGTTGATGACACGGTAATATGTGACCGTGCTCTCCCAGCTCATTCCGCCTATTAAACCTATCGTTTTCATATTACACATTGAAACGGAACAGCGTAACATCGCCGTCCTGCATTACATAGTCCTTGCCCTCGAGCCGCACCAGCCCCTTTTCCTTAGCCGCCGCCATTGAACCGCAGCTCATAAGGTCGTCGAAGGAGACGATCTCTGCGCGGATAAATCCCTTCTCGAAGTCGGTGTGTATCTTTCCGGCAGCCTGCGGAGCCTTAGTGCCCTTTGTTATCGTCCAGGCGCGTACTTCGGGAGTGCCCGCCGTAAGGAATGAGATAAGCCCCAGAAGCCGATAGCCCGTCTTGATGATACGCGCCAGTCCCGAGCTTTCAAGGTGCATATCCGCAAGGAAAAGCTCCTTGTCCTCGTCGGGCATATCCGCAATCTCAGCCTCGATCTGCGCGCAGATAGGCAGCACCTCGGCGTTCTCCTCGGCAGCCACCGCGCAGACGGCTTTATATTCGGCGTTGTTCTCGATATTGCCCGTGAAGTCCGCCTCGGACATATTCGCCGCGTAAATAACGGGCTTGTTCGACAGCAACGGAGTATCGCGCAGCATAGCGCGTTCCTCGTCGGAGTAGTCGTAGCTCCGCGCGGATTTTCCGTTCTCGAGGTGCGCCTTGAGGCTCTCGAAGAAGTCGACCTCGCTCTGCATGGACTTATCGCCTTTAAGCGCCTTTTTAGCGCGGTCTATGCGGCGCTCGAGTATCTCCAGGTCGGAGAATATCAGCTCGAGGTTTATCGTTTCGATATCGCGCGCGGCGCCGATGCTGCCGTCGACGTGGATGATATTGTCGTCGTCAAAGCAGCGCACGACATGAACGATAGCGTCAACCTCGCGGATATTCGAGAGGAACTTATTGCCGAGACCCTCGCCCTTTGACGCTCCCTTGACGAGCCCCGCGATATCGACGAACTCGAGCGTTGCGGGCGTGAACTTTTCGGGTTTATACATTTTCGCCAGCTCGTCGAGACGTTCGTCGGGCACGGAAACGATGCCGACGTTCGGTTCTATCGTGCAGAACGGATAATTCGCGGACTCCGCGCCGGCGTTGGTAAGCGCGTTAAAAAGGGTGCTTTTGCCGACGTTCGGCAGCCCTACCATTCCTAGCTTCATATTTTTTGACCTTCCTTAAACAAAATAATAACAATCATTGTAATTATAGCATATTTTAACAGAGATTTCAAGGTGTTTTACGGCAAAATCTGTATTTGTTTGCCGAGGATGATCTTGCGAAGCGCCTCAACGTTCTCCGCGATGTGCGCCGGTTTAAGCTCCTCCAACTCCGCGCGGTCACGGAAACCCCACAGCACTCCGCAGGCGTCGATCCCCGCGTTGGCGGCGGTCTGCATATCCACGCCGCTGTCTCCGACATAGAGCGGCACAGCGCTGTCCGCCAAATATTTTTCGGCGAGGTACAGCGCCGCCGCAGGATCGGGCTTTACATTATATCCGAGACCCGCGCCTACTATCTCCGCGAGAGTATCTCCGTAGAACGAGCGGAGCAGCGTCTCCGAGAAAGCGTGATCCTTGTTGGTGTTGCAGACGGCGGTTATTCCGCGCTCTTTCAGCTCCGAAAGCAGCTCTGTCATTCCCGCGTAGGGCTTGGTGCGGTCGGCTTTGTGCAGCTCGTAGTATTCCCCGAAAACGGTATGCACGCGCTCCAAGGTCTCGGGGGCGGAGCTCGGCGGACACATACGCTCTATAAGCTTGGGGATACCGTTGCCGACAAAATAACGGAACTCGTCCTCGGTATGTACGGGAAAACCGAACTGCCCGAGAGCGTAATTCCCCGCCGCGGCAAGGTCGCCGAGCGTGTTCAGCAGGGTGCCGTCAAGGTCAAAAATGATTGGATCGTATTTTTTCATAGTATTACCTCCAGAATCTCCGCTGTTCCGACGCGCTTGCCCTCGAATGTCAGCTCAAGCTCCGCGCACTCGGAAAGGCGCTGTTTGATCTGTTCGCGCTCGTCGTCCTCGCAGCATATGGAAAATTCGCAGTTATCGGCTTTGTGCACAAGGTAGATGTGGACTTCCCCGTCGTCAAGCTTGACGGTGAGGACGTTGCCCTCGCGCAGATACGGGGAGCGGATAGATGTGTTCAGTTTTATTTCGGTTGGGGGATAAATCAGGTTGTCGTATTCGTCAATAGGCACGATATTGTTAAACCGCTTCTCGATAAACCTTATCAGAAAAAGCACGATAGGAAAAAACACAGCGGCAGCAATGATCCCCGCGAGAGCCGTGATCCCCAAAGTTGTCCAAGGCAAAACCTCAGCGACTGCCAACACCAATAAAATCATGAAAACAAACGAAATAAAGGCAAACAGCGTTTCCGATACCCCAAGCGAACGGCAAGGATTTTTATCAAGGGCGACCAAATTTTCACAATTGCCGCATAAAAGGCGTATATTCGGGTCGTACAGACTTAAGCCGCCGCGCTCGATCTTTCGGCGTAAAGATTCGCTTGGGCGCATTGACGAGTGATATTTTGAGCCTTTGTAGACTTTATCACAGTGTCTGTCCAGAACAACTGCACTGTAGAAATTAAGTATATTTTCGTTTCCGCCAATTCCGCTTCGCGGCTTGCGTGTGTAGCTCATAAGCCGCGAGGAGTTGATAATGCAAAACTCCACGCCGTTTGCGGATAAGCCGACGCATTTCGGATATCCGTATCTGTCGGGCGGTATCGGTTTCAGTGTTTTTCCGCAGCACGGACAGATACGTTTGTCTTTAGAAAGCATATGTCCTCCTTAATCCGCGATTATCTCCGTCGTTCCTACGGGCTTGCCCTCGAATGTCAATTCTAACTCTGTGCACTCGGAAAGCCGCTGTTTGAGCTGTTCGCGCTCGCCGTCTTCGCAGCATATGGAAAATTCATAGTTATCGGTTTTGCGTACAAGGTAGATGTGGACTTCCCCGTCGGCAAGTTTGGCAGTGAGTACGTTGCCCTCGCGCAGATACGGGGAGCGTAGCGCCGCGCTCAGCTTTATGTCGGTCGGGGGGTAAATAAGGCTGTCGCGCTCATCTGTTGGAACAAAATTGCTTTCGCGGCATTTTACTATCATCAGAAAAACACTGCTGACAATGACGTTTGCACCCAAAATAACAATGGACGCAATGAAAATCACCCAAAGCCACTTTAGAGAAGCCTCATTACCATTTGTCACCAAAAAAGTTGTCACACATAACGCCGCCAAAGCGGCGACCAACCACAAACAGAAAACAAATTCAAACCAATTCATGGGATTAACGTTCAGCGTAAGTCTTTGGCTGCAATGCTTACAGTAGAAAACCAACTCGTTTGAGAACAGAAACAGTCCGTCACGTTTAAGGCGTTTTTTCGCGTAATTTACGGGAACGATATGCCACCCCGGATGGCTGCGGTCGAATTGTACAAGGTTCGGGGAAAGTCGTCCCTCGAAATGCCAACTGTTGTTCTGACCGCCTTGGGACACTGCCGACGGGTGGTCGGTAACTCGGAAATACCGTTTTGCGGGAGAGAAGTAGTACACAACGCCGTTTGTGGAAAAGCCCGTAGTCGAGGGCTGAAGCTCCCGGTTTGGCGGAACAAGCTCAAGTTTTTTTCCGCAGCACGGGCAGATACGTTTGTTTTTTGGCAGCATAAGCCCTCCTTAATCCGCGATTATCTCCGTCGTTCCTACGCGCCTGCCTTCGAATGTCAGCTCAAGCTCCGTACACTCGGAAAGCCGCTGTTTGAGCTGTTCGCGCTCGCCGTCCTCGCAGCATATGGAAAATTCGCAGTTATCGGCTTTGCGCACAAGGTAGATGTGGACTTCCCCGTCGGCAAGCTTGGCAGTGAGTACGTTGCCCTCGCGCAGATACGGGGAGCGAAGAGCCGCGCTCAGCTTTATGTCGGTCGGAGGATAGATCAGGTTGTCGTATTCGTCGGTCGGAACGAAATTGCTCATCATACGCACCGTAAAAATTGTTTCCGCTGCCGCCTCAGCTATAATAACAAACAATGCTCCTGCCAACAGGGCGATCACTATCCCAGCAGTGCGAACCAAGCCGACGTCGTTTATCACGACGACCGCCAGCACACACAATACCACTACGGCGACCACGAACCACACTGACATTGCCGTTCCGAAGATCGCGAGAGGGTTTCGGTTTATCGAGAGCTTGCGTTGACATTTGCCGCAGAAAAAAGCCATTTCCGGCGAGAAAATCCATAAACCGTCCTTTTCCAGTTTCCTTTGAGTATTATAAACGGGAACTATTTCCCACCCTCTTTTGCCGTATCTGCTTTCGTATTTGATAAAGCGTTTGTTCAGATCGCCGTGGTAGGTGAGCTTGTTTGCGGCACATTGCCAATAACGCGAGTGAGGGTCAGCGGTAAGGCTCGTGTAGCGTTTATGCGAGGGAAAGTAATACTCCACACGGTTTGAGGACGTGCCGACTCTTAATGGCAGCAGCTCCGGGCTTGGCGGCACAAGCTCAAGCCTTTTGCCGCAGCACGGACAGATACGTTTGTCTTTAGGCAGCATAAGCCCTCCTTAATACATCTCCGTCTGCAAAACATTCGAGTATATAATGCCGCGCCTCGGCTCTACACCCTCGGCGGCGAAAAGCTCCGACACCGTGAGGAATTCGTAGCCGTCGTTCAGCAGCGCGGGGATTATAAGATCGAGCGCGTCGACGGTTTTGGAATTGCCCTGCGCGTCGTGCAGCAGGATAATGCTGCCGTTTTTCGCCTGCGCGAGAATTTTCTCGGCGCGCATTTCCGCGGTCACCTCGTCGAGCCAGTCCTCCGCGCCTATGCCCGCTATGAACGTTTTGTCTATATTGTTGATCATCACGTCGTTTACGGCGATATACGGCGGACGGAAAAAGCGCGGTACCCCGTCCGTAATCTCCTTGATCTTGCTGTCGGTGAACTCGATCTCGGCGCATATCTCCTCGGCGGTAAGCTCGGGCATAGACGGGTGGGAGCGGCTGTGGTTGCAGATCTCGCAGCCGTACTCAAACGCCGCTTTGGAGACCGCGGCGCTCTCGGGGGTGATGTTATTGCCGATAAGGAAAAATGAGGCGGGTATTCCGTATTTTTTCAGCTTTTCCAGCACCTGCGGGGTGGTCTCGGTGTTCGGCCCGTCATCGAATGTCAGTGCGATATGTTTTTTCATAATGTCCTCCTTTAGGAAACTTCTGATTTAATCCGTTTTTCTTTTTTCGAGACACGGTTTTATCGGCTTTTTCCTCGCCGAAGGCGGGGAAAAAGCCATTAAATCAGTGGTTCCTTAGCCTTTACGCTTTGATTTTTTAAATCGAGTGAGTTTTTTCTTCATATTTTAATTATAACTCATAAAAAATGCTCTGTCAACCTTGAAATTCCGATAAAGATATGTTATAATAGTATAGATATATATTTTTTCAATGTGAAAGGAATTCAGTATCTATGTTTACAAAGGAACAATTTGACGCACAGCTCGCCGAGCTTGTGAATAAGCAGGAGCTGCTGCTTAACAGACCCAATCCGAAAGCGGACTTCTATAACGGCGTTTACGACCGCTACGAGAACCCCGTACTCACCGCCGCGCACGCGCCCATTCTCTGGCGCTTTGATCTGTCGTATGACGACAACCCCAACCTCCAGGAGCGGCTGGGAGTGAACGCGGTGATGAACTCGGGCGCTATTTTCCTTAACGGGAAGTACTGCTTAGTCGTGCGCGTGGAGGGCTCGGACAGAAAGAGCTTCTTCGCCGTCGCCGAGAGCGACAAGCCCACCGAGGGCTTCCGTTTCCGCGATTATCCCATTCAGCTCCCCGACACCTGCCCCGAGGAGACCAACGTCTACGATATGCGCGTTACTCAGCACGAGGACGGCTGGATATACGGCGTGTTCTGCTCCGAGAGCAAGGACACGAGCTCGAACGATCTGTCCGCTGCCGTTGCGCAGGCGGGTATCGTCCGCACCAAGGATCTCGAGACATGGGAGCGCCTGCCGAATCTCATCTCCAAATCTCCCCAGCAGCGCAATGTCTGCCTGCACCCGGAATTTGTCGACGGCAAGTACGCGTTCTACACCCGTCCGCAGGACGACTTTATTCAGACGGGCAGCGGTGGTGGTATCTGCTTCGCGCTTTGTGAGGATATCACCAACCCCGTGCTCTGCACAGACGAAAAGGTCATCTCTCCCAGAATTTATCACACTCTCACCGAGGTAAAGAACGGCGCGGGCGCCGTGCCGATAAAGACACCCAAGGGCTGGATACACATCGCTCACGGCGTAAGAAATACGGCGGCGGGTCTGCGTTACGTTATTTATGTGTTCGCGACGGACTTGAACGATCCGTCAAAGCTCATCGCTTCCCCGTCGGGATTGTTTATTGCGCCGCACGGCATTGAGAGAGTGGGCGACGTTTCCAACGTCTGCTTCACAAACGGCTGTATCGTCAAAGACGATAATGTCTATATCTACTACGCGTCCTCCGACACCAGACTTCACGTTGCCTCCACGACGATCGAGAAGCTGATGGATTACACCTTCAATACTCCCGAGGATCCGCACCGCTCCGCAGACTGCGTAAAGCAGCGCTGTGAGCTTATCCGCAAAAATCTCGAAAACGGAGCGAAAAGCATATAATGGAGTTTTTCGATCTCTATTCGGTCAACAGGCAGCCTTTGGGCAGGAAGGTACTCAGGGGCGCGCCTATACCGCACGGCGAATATCATATTGTCGTGCAGGTCATGACGATAAACACGAACGGCGAGATACTGCTGACCCAGCGCGTTCCCGAAAAGACGAGCGGAGGAAAATGGGAGTGCTCGGGCGGCTGCGCGGTCTCGGGAGAGACGAGCCGCGAGGCGGCTGTGCGCGAGCTGTACGAGGAAACGGGGATCCGCGCCGACGAGGACGAGATAGTTCTCGAGTGGTCGCTGACCACCGACAGTATGCTGCGCGATTTCTATATTCTGGTAAAGGATGTGCCGCTTTCCGCTTTGCATTTGCAGTCCATTGAAGTTTGCGCGGCGAAGTGGGTGACGTTCGACCGTCTGTGCGAGATGGTGCGCAGCGGGCAGACCACGCGCACGGTGGCGCGCTGGCTCGACAACCGCGGCACGGAGCTGCTCGCGATAACATCACGGGCGAAAAGGCGTAATTCGGCGTGCTGATATCCCAATAATCAAAAGGTGACAAATATTGGATAAGAAAACTACTATCGCAAAAATAAAATCGCTCGCGCAGGGCGGTGAATGTTCGGGAAATTCTCTCGAGGCGGTGTTCGCGCGGTGTTATCTCGCGGCGGAGAAAACGCTCGGGATAACGCCGTTCGACGAGCAACTCTCGGCGGCGCTCTCGCTGACGGAGGGCAGAATGGTGCAGATGCAGACGGGCGAGGGCAAGACGCTCTGCGCGGTGTTCGCGGCGTGCCATGAAGCCTTGAACAACGGGGCGGTGCATATTCTCACGTTTAACGACTACCTTGCCGACCGCGACTGCGGCTGGATGCGCCCGATCTATGACGAGCTCGGCGTGTCGGTCGGCTGCATTACCGAGGACACGCCGCGTGAGGAGCGCGCGGAGCTGTACAAAAAACAAGTGCTGTATATGACCGCAAAGGAAGCGGGATTTGATTATCTTCGCGATTTTGTGCGGTTTGAGGGCGGCGTTTTCCCCGAGAAGCTCAACTTTGCGATAGTTGACGAGGCGGACAGTATCCTCATCGATGAGGCTCGGATACCGCTTGTAATTGCCGGAGACGTTGCCGTTAAGGAAAGCGGCGGCGTTAAGGAGGTCTATGACAAGCTCGCGGATTTCGATGAGGACGACTTCGCGGTCGACGAGGAGACGCGCAACGTCTACCTCACCGACGGCGGCGCGGACAAAGCCGAGGAGATGTTCGGGTGCAGCATATACGCCGCCGACAGCGCGGAGCTGCTCGCGAAGATATGCGCCTGTCTCAAGGCAAGGAGCGTCCTCGCCGAAAACAAGGACTACATCGTCAAGGACGGAAGCGTGCTGCTTATCGACGAGTTCACGGGCAGAGCGGCTCCGGGGCGCGTGTTCCCGGGAGAGCTTCAGGCGGCTGTCGAGGCTAAGCACGACTTAAAGATCACGTCACGCGGGCGCATTATGGGCAATATCGCGCTCCAGTATTTCGCGCGGCTGTACCCTAAGCTCTCGGGTATGACGGGCACCGCCGAGGCGGCGCGCGAGGAGTTCGAACATATCTACGGTATACTCACGGACGTTATCCCGACAAGGCTGCCGTGCGCGCGAATCGACAAACCGCTCGAGTTGTATTACGATAAGGACGAAAAACGCAAGGCTGTCATTGCGGCGATCAAGGAAGCCGCCGACGTCCGGCGCCCCGTTCTGGTCGGCAGCGAGAGCATCGAGGAGAGTGAGAGCATTGCGGAGGATCTGCGTAAGCTCGGTATCGGCTGCAAGGTGCTCAACGCGAAAAACAATGCCGAGGAAGCCGCTGTCATTGCCAAGGCGGGCGAACGCGGCGCGGTCACGATCTCGACCAATATGGCGGGGCGCGGCGTTGATATCAAGCTGGGCGGCGTTGACAGCGCGGACAAGGATTTTGTCGTGAGCGTGGGCGGCTTGCTCGTTATCGCGACCTCAATGCGCGAGAGCTCGCGTATCACAAAGCAGCTCCGCGGACGAGCGGGACGTCAGGGCGATGTCGGCGAAAGCAGATTTTTCGCCGCGCTAGACGACTCTATTATGAAAAACAACGACCTTAAAGGGCTTGCGGGCAGACATTACCCCTCCGCAAAGATCGAGGGTGCGCTCACCGATAAAACGCTGCTCAGAGAGGCTGAGCGCGTTCAGCGCATTTCCGAGGGTGACGCGTTTGACGAGCGCGTTAATCTGATGAAATACACCATGATCGGCGAGAAGCACCGCGAGACGACGTTCGCGCGTCGAAGCTCGCTGCTCGACGGCAGCTATAAATCCGAGATGTGGCAGAAGAACGCCGCCGACCTGTACGAAAGCACGCTTGAGAGATTTGACGCGGACGAGCTGCAAACGCTCCAGAACCGCATACTTGCGGCGCTGCTGAACGAGTTCTGGTGCGATTATCTCGACTATTCCGCATATCTGCGCGAGGGCATACATCTTACGCAGGTGGCGGGGCGCAACCCCGCCGAGGAGTACAACATCGCGTGTGAGGAGTACTATGAATCCGCCGCCGCGACAATCCCCGACCGTATGGCGGAGAAGCTGGAGGACGTGTTGAAGTGCGATACCCTTGACGATTACGTCATCGATATGCCGACGCGGACGTACACCTACCTGCTGAACGATATGGCGGAGGAATTCAAGGCGAAGCCCATTCTGATGGGAATGTTCGACGATTACGAGACGGAAGCCGAGAAGCTTTCGGACGAGCCCGCCGAACAAGAAGAGCCGACCGAAAAAAAGGGATTTTTCGGGAAATTATTCGGAAAGAAAAAGTGATACGATAATGTCAATTGAGTCAATCGGGTCGACCGTTTGCGCCATCGCCACTCCCGCGGCAGTGGGAGGAATATCGGTGGTGAGGATATCGGGAGAACGCGCGTTTGCGGTCGCGGAGAGCGTTTTCAAGCCCGTTTCCGGAAAGCCCGTCGCCGAAATGCGCGGCTACACTGCCGCCTACGGAAGAATATTCGACGGTGGGAAGCTGCTGGATGATGGCGTTCTGCTGGTGTTCAGAGCGCCGCACTCCTATACGGGCGAGGACGTCTGCGAGATATCCTGTCACGGGGGTATATATGTCACGCGGCGCGTAATGACGGCTTGCCTCAGGGCGGGCGCGGAGCCCGCGGCGGCGGGAGAATTTACAAAACGGGCTCTGCTCAACGGAAAGATGTCGCTTACTCAGGCGGAGGCGGTCGCCGATATGATATCGGCGCAGGGAGAGCAGGTGCTCGCCTGCTCGAACAGTCAGCGCGAGGGCGCTCTCTATCGCCGCGCGGAGAAGATCGCCTCGATGATAATGGAGGTCTCGGCGCAGATATCCGCGTGGATAGATTATCCCGACGACGACACGCCCGTCGTTACACGGGAATGGCTGACAGAGAAGATATCGGCGGTAGCGGCGGAGCTTGACGACCTTATAGCGAAATACGACAGCGGAAGGCTTATCCGAAACGGGGTATCCTGCGCTATCGTCGGGAAACCTAACGTCGGCAAATCCACGATAATGAACCTGCTCTCGGGCAGTCGCCGCAGCATCGTAAGTGACGTTGAGGGCACTACGCGTGATATCGTTGAGGAGACCGTGACGCTCGCAGGCGCGGTGCTGCTGCTTTCGGACTGTGCGGGCATACGCGAGACCGAGGACGAGGTGGAAAAGATCGGCGTTGAGATAATGCTAGAAAAGCTCAAAAACGCGGATATCGTGTTGGCGGTCTTTGACGGCTCGCGGCAGCTGTCGCATGAGGACAGGCGGCTGTTCGGGCTGCTTGAGAATAAAAAGGTGCTCGCGGTCGTGAACAAGAGCGACCTCGAAAACAGGCTCGATATCACTGAGCTGGAGGAGCGTCTGGGCAAGGTCGTGACGATCTCGGCGAAGGACGGGGACTGCGCGGAGCTGCTCGGAAACGAGATAAACGCGAGGCTGGAGCTGTCGGCGTTCAGCGCGGACGCGGGGTATATCGCGAACGAACGTCAGAGAGCCTGCGTGCTGAGAGCCGCGGACGCGGTAAACGAGGCGCTGACGGGTACGGAGCTCGGGATAACTCCCGACGCGGTCGGAGTGAGCCTCGAGCAGGCGCTTGACGCGGTGTACGAGCTGTCGGGAAGAAAGGCAAGCGACGAGGTGATCGCGGAGGTCTTTAAGCGGTTCTGCGTCGGGAAATAATCAGAGCGTTAATGTGAACACGCTCCAGGGGAGATAATAATATGAACATACTTATTATCGGCAGCGGAATGGTCGGCTCGGCGCTTGCGGCAACGCTTGACGAGCGCGGACACGACGTTTCGGTCATCGACAGGAGCGAGTCGGATTTCGATTCGCTGCCCGCGAAATTCGGCGGCTTTACGACAACGGGCGTCGCGATCGATCAGGACGTACTCAAGCGCGCGGGCATACAGACCTGCGACGTGCTGTTTGCGGTCACCGCTCAGGACGATATAAACATCATGGTATCGGAGCTTGCGCGGCAGATGTACAACGTGCCGAGGATATTCGCGCGGATAACGGACATCAGGAAAGGCGAGGTTTTCGAGCAGCTCGGTGTGAACATTATCTGCCCGACCAAGCTCACGGTCAGCGCGGCGTGTGCGGCTCTTGAGGAGGACGGCGGCGCGCAGGTGAACTTCGAGAACCACACGGTGCGCTTCTCGACACTCGATCTGCCCGAGGAGCTGCTTATGGCGATGCCCGACGACATCGAGTACGAGGAGGACGAGGTGCTTTTCGGGGTGCTCCGAAGCGGCTCGGGGCTGATACTGTATCACGGTCAGCCGCTGAACTTCATCGAGGGCGACAAGCTGATATTTGCCAAGAAATCCTAAGAGCTTGTGTTCATAGGATGTTGCACACGTCTTTTCGGCATATTTTGCCGCTGTCTGCGTCAAAGCTCCTTGTAGCGTTTTCCGCGAAGCGGATAATGCGTACATAAAGTACAGCTGCGTCGTAGATTGAACGCGTAGCGTTCATTCGTCCTTGACAACGACAAAATATTGCTCGAAAATCCGTGCGCAAATCCCATGAACACAAACTCTAAGCGCGACAGGGGGAGTGTGTATGAAAGCAATAATCGTCGGCGGCGGAAAGGTCGGGTTTTATCTTGCGGAGACGCTGCTGGAGCACGGATATTCCGTGACGCTGATCGAGAGCGACAAAGAGCTGAGCCGCTACTGCGCGAACCACCTCGACGCGGAGGTGAGCTGCGGAAACGGCACGACCGTCGAGGCGCTGGAGGCTTGCGGCGCGGCGAAAGCGGACTGCGTTATCGCCGTGACGGGGCAGGACGAGAGCAATCTCGTATGCGGCCAGATCGCGCAACATAGGTTCGGCGGGCAAAAGTCC